>NZ_JAALLT010000003.1:600000-815615 GCF_011059145.1 Halalkalibaculum roseum
CCGTAAACAAGTTTGGCCTCAATACGGTTGAGGATCATATCATCGAAATTGATCGAAATTCAGGTCAGATCGTGAATGAGTGGGATTTGAGGGAGTCTCTGGATCAGAACCGTACTGCCTGGGACACCAATCTGGCTGATATTTCCGTAGACTGGTTCCATGCCAATGCGCTCTATTATGATGAGACGGACAACACCATCGTCGTTTCGGGCAGAACGCAGGGAGTCGTAAAACTGACCGAAAATAACGAAGTAGTATGGATTATAGCTCCGCATAAAGAATGGGGTACCTCGGGCAATGGTACAGATCTCACACAGTTCCTGCTGGATCCCTTGGATGCAAACGGTGACCTGATAACTGATCAAAGTATACTCTCGGGAGATGCCAACCACCCGGACTTTGAATGGTCATGGTACCAGCATGCTCCCCTAAGAATGCCCAATGGCAATGTTATGCTATTTGACAACGGTGATAATCGAAATTACGGAGCCGGTTCAATTTATAGCCGTGCTGTCGAGTATGAAATTGATGAGAATGCTATGACCATTCAGCAAACCTGGGCCTATGGTAAGAATCGCGGCAACGAAACCTATTCCAGGATCGTGTCGGATGTAGATTATAATCCCGAAGCTAATCATGCCTTCTTCATTCCCGGTGCAGTAAATTCCGGAAAAAGGTACGGTAAAACCATTGAGCTGGATTATGACCAGCAACAGGTCATTTTTGAAGCTACCATAACACCACCGGTGGCCGCTTTTGGATTGATAACCCTGCACAGAACAGAGAGAATGCGTATTTATCCGAATTAGGTTTTTTTTGGATTAGCTGAGCTCAAACTTTTTACCTGCGATCTGCCGAACACAATCCATCATCTCCAGTTCCAGGAGTTTGGGCAGGAGACGGAAAGTAGGCATCTCAAGCTTTTCACTTAGATCGTCAATATGAATGGGGTAGGTACTTTCATGAAGCACCCGGCAGATGGTCCCTGATACCTCATCCAGTTCTGCCATTTCCCAATTTCTCTTTTGGATCCTTGGCTCTTGATCCTCCCTTACACGGGTTACCGTTAATTCATCCAGTATGTCATCGATATGCTGTACCAGCTTTCCCCATCCTCGCTTTATGATGGCATTGCAACCTCTCCCATTCTCATTATCCAGCGAATGTGGTATGGCAAACACTTCGCGGTTCTGGTCCAGGGCCGAACGAGCAGTGATCATACTTCCTCCCTCAAGTCCCGACTCAATAACCAGTGTACCAAGGGTCAATCCGCTCACTATTCTATTTCGTACCGGGAAATTGCCGGCATCGGGTTTGGTACCCGGCGGAAACTCAGAAATAACAGCTCCTCCTGATTCCCAAATGTCTTTTGCCAAATCCTTGTGCTTTCCCGGGTAAATAGTGTCAATTCCAGAACCCAGGACCGCCACTGTCTTGCCTCCGTTCTCTATGGTAGTCCTATGAGCTATCGCATCCACCCCATAAGCCAGACCGCTTACTACTGTAAGATGTTGAGCGGTCAGGTCAGCTGTAAATTCTTTGGCTTTTCTGATTCCGTAGCTTGTAGCCCTGCGTGTTCCGATTACTGCTACTCCCGGCAAGTCGAGTATAGCCGGATCTCCTTTAACCCATAAAAGAATAGGCGGGTCAAAAATTTCTTTTAACAAGGCAGGGTAATTATTATCTCGAAAGCTGATTATCGATGCACCGCATACTTCCGTCTGACTGAGCAGTTTGTCGACCTCATCCCAATTGTTGAATTTTTGAATGGCGTTGGCAACGACCGGTCCGATTCCATCTATGGAAATGAGCTCCTGTGTATTAAGCCGAAAAATATCCTGGGGATGATCAACCTTCTGCATCAGTAGTTTGATGCGGTAGGCGCCCAAATTAGGAACCAGACAAAGAGCCAGATACTCCCTTATCGTATCCTCGCTACTCCTGCTTCTTCTCTTTTTCTTTTCTTGATGATTCAACGTTTTGCAGTTGCTCCCAGATGGCTTCTTTCAGTTTATCCATGTTGTAGCCTGTGGCAGCTGAAATTTCCACAACCGGGATATCAATATCAATATCCTGCGCAAGTTTATATTCATCCTGC
The DNA here is from genome assembly GCF_011059145.1 of Halalkalibaculum roseum. Taxonomy (NCBI): domain Bacteria; kingdom Pseudomonadati; phylum Balneolota; class Balneolia; order Balneolales; family Balneolaceae; genus Halalkalibaculum; species Halalkalibaculum roseum. Next base: position 602,099 of record NZ_JAALLT010000003.1, read on the forward strand.
AGGTCCATCTTGGTTATAGCCAATAGGCGTGGTTTGTCCAGCAGATCTTTACGATAGGATTCAAGCTCTTTAAGCAAGGCATTGTATTCATACTCCACATCCTGCTGCGAACTCACCATGAACAACAAGAGATTATTTCTTTCGATATGCCTCAGAAACTGAATACCCAGACCCCTGCCCTCATGCGCCTCTTCAATAATCCCGGGTATATCGGCCATTACAAAAGTGCGATAATCAGGAAGTGTAATAACCCCTAGGTTGGGTTCCAAAGTAGTAAAGGGATAAGAAGCAATCTTGGGCTTGGCCCCGGACATTGCGGAGAGCAAGGTACTTTTACCGGCATTGGGAAATCCGACGAGGCCTACATCCGCCAGCAATTTCAATTCAATTTCTATGGTGCGTTCTTCACCATCTTCCCCGTCTTGTGCATGACGTGGAGTCTGATTCGTTGAACTTCTGAAATGCCAGTTTCCAAGTCCGCCTTTACCCCCTTTGGCAATGACGATCTCTTCTTCATGCTCGGTTATTTCTCCCAGACGTTCCTTGGTATCAGCTTCATAAACCACACTGCCAAGAGGAACCTCCAGGATTTCATCTTCGCCGTCCGAACCTTTACGTTTGCTGGGACCACCATTTTGCCCGTGGGTTGCTTTCACATATTTACGATAACGCAGGTCAAGAAGGGTATTAAGCTGTTCGTTTCCCCGCAGGATAACATCCCCTCCGTCTCCACCGTCTCCGCCATCGGGCCCGCCTTTGGGCACGTACTTCTCTCTTCGGAAGTGAACTGAACCTGCTCCACCGCTTCCTGCAGTTACATAAATTTTAGCATAATCGGCAAAACGCATTTCGGTAATTTTTGAATGTTTACCGAAGGGATCCCTTCGGGAGAATATTTCAATTATAGGTTATCTAATATAAATTGATTCAGCATCTTGAACAGGTGCTGGCGTGTATTTCCACCGGATATTCCGTGGGCACGGTTTGGATAATACATAGTTTCAAACTGCACACCTTCTGAAACCAGTTTGTTCACCATTTCAACCGCATTCTGGAAGTGCACATTATCATCTCCTGTTCCATGCACAAGCAGGTAGTTGCCTTCAATTTGCCCGGCATAAGTTAGTGGAGCCCCCTTTTCGTATCCTTCGGGATTCATCTGCGGAGTTTGCATAAATCGTTCGGTATATATCGTGTCATAAAAACGCCAGCTGGAAACCGGTGCTACCGCAATTGCCGTAGAAAAAACATCACTGCCTTTTGCCAGAACCAGGCTCGACATGTATCCGCCGTAACTCCAGCCCCATATTCCTACCCTGGCAGTATCAATGAAGTCATATTGGTCCAACAAATATCTTGCAGCATCAATCTGATCCTGAACTTCATACTGTCCCAGTTTTTTGTATACCTGCTTTTCGAAATTCCTGCCTCGGGCTCCTGTGCCCCTGTTATCCACACTAAATACGATATAACCCTGTTCCGCAAGATAGCGGTGCCATATTGGTCGCTGACCGGAATCAAATCTCTTGCTGACGGTCTGACTCCCCGGCCCACCGTATACGTAAAATAATACCGGATATTTTTTAGTTGAATCAAAATCCGATGGCTTCAACATATAGGCGTTTAACTCAGCTTGTGGTAGCGGGATCTTCATGAATTCTTTCTCAGGCATCCGGTATTCTTCCAAGGTTGTTTTCAGTTCATTGTTGTCTTCGAGTACCCTGACTTCCTTCCCGCTGCCTTCATGAAGAGTATAAACAGACGGCATTTCAGGGCTCGAATATGTCTCAATATAATATTTGTGGTCGCGGCTCATATTAACACTATTCCATCCCTCTCCGTCACTCATCTTTGTTTTGTCATCGCCACTGATATCTATGCTGTAGAGATGTCTTTGAAGCGGAGATTCTTCTGTACTTATATAGTAAATCCGTTCATTTTCTTCATTGTAACCAAGATAGTTGGTTACTTCCCAATTGCCTGTGGTTACCTGCCTGACCAGCTCACCGCTCATATCATATAGATATATGTGGTTATAACCGCTTTCCTCGCTCAGGTAAATAAATTGCTCACCGTTTTCCAGGAACGTCAAATCGTCATTAATATCGATCCATGCATCACTATCTTCCGTTTTTATTGTTTGGGTTTTTCCGGAGTTTACATCTGCAAGCATCAGATCCTGTTTATTCTGTAACCTGTTCATTCTTCTGATGGCAAGCGTGCCTGAGTTTTCTGTCCAGTTTATCCGTGGAATATACTGGTCAGTCTCCTCCCCGATATCAATCCAAACCGTATTTTGAGACTCCAGATCATAAACCCCGATTTTAACTATAGAATTTTTCTCCCCCGCTTTAGGATACTTGAAACGAGTTTGATCGGGGTACAAACTGCCCCACTCAATCATAAAGAACTCCTTCACTCGTGACTCGTTAAATCGATAAAAGGCAATCTTGTTACCGTCCGGTGACCAGTACCATGCCTTGGCAAATCCGAACTCTTCTTCGTAAACCCAGTCCGTTGCACCATTGATGATCTTATTCTCTTCACCGTCTGTAGTAATAGCTTTCTCCTCTCCCGATTCAAGATCGACCAGGTAGAGATTATTATTCTGGACAAAAGCGGCCTTTTCACCGGTTGGCGAAAGCTGAGCATACTGCTGTTTTTCATCTGACTGGGTTAACTTGGCAGTCTTCCCGGTCTCCAGATTATGGACAAAATAATTCTCCTTTGTGCTCCTTCGCCATATTCGTTCAACATCTGTTTTGATAAGCAGTTTATTTTCGTCGGCCGAGAACTGGTAATCCTGAATTATGATAGCTCTATCCCTGTCCTCTACACGTAACCCGGAAGAGGCAACCAACACTTCATAGTCACCGGTGAGAATGTCATATTTCCTCAACTCAATATCATTATTGGTTCGCACCAGGGCCGTATAGTACTGGCCATCTTTCATCCAGTTTACGTTTTGTATTCCCTCAGGTGAGAAAGTGCGATCAAAAATATGACTGAATGAGATAGATTTTTTTTGCTGAGCCTGGACCGGCTGAAATAGCCAACCAAGCATAAGACCAAGCAGCAGAAGTCTTTTCATGGTAGAAATATTAGTTAAGATGATTGAAATCTAAATGCAGTACTGTGAGGGACTGATAAATAAGCGTAAAAAACTAACTTCAGACAGAGGAGACAAAATGGAATTGTCTATTAGGCCTCAAACTTATGAAGTACGAGCTTCAAGACTTTGGTGAGTTTTCCTTTCATCTGCGTGCGCGGTGTGATGAAGTCCAGAAATCCGTGTTCCAGCAGATATTCTGCAGTCTGAAATCCTTCGGGCAAGTCCCGTCCGATAGTCTGTCGAATGACACGGGGACCGGCAAAACCAATCAGGGATCCGGGTTCCGCAATGTTGAAGTCACCCAACATGGCAAAGCTGGCTGTAACACCTCCGGTTGTTGGGTTTGTCATTAATGAAATGTAGGGAACGGCAGCTTCTTCGAGCTGTGCCAGCTTGGCCGAAGTTTTGGCCATTTGCATCAGACTGAGCACACTTTCCATCATCCTGGCTCCGCCGGATTGTGAAATGATAATTAAAGGCTTTTCATTTTCCCGGGCATAATCGATAGCAATACCGAGTCGTTCACCAACTACGGATCCCATACTTCCGCCGATGAAATCAAAGTCCATACAGGCTATCACTACATCCAATTCATTCATTTTGCCTGTTCCAACCCTCACAGCATCAGTGTGACCGGTTTTTTTCTGGTACTCTTCAAGCCGGTCACTGTATTTTTTTCTGTCCTCAAAGTTCAATGGATCGGAGGGCACAATTTCCTGGCCAAGCTCTTCAAACTTACCTTTGTCGAAAAGAAAAGAAAAATACTCTTCACTGCCGATACGGAAGTGGTAACCGCTTAGCGGATCAACCCATAAGTTGTCTTCAAGCTCCCGACGATGTACGGTTTCACCTGTAGTGGGAACCTTAACCCAGACGCCTTCAGGCATCTCTTTACGTTCATCGGTCTGAATATTTTTGTCTTTTCGCTTAAACCAGGACATAAGATTTCATTTAATTTAAATGGACTCAAAAATAACGAATCTACAGCGAAGGGAAAATGTTTTTATTTCTGTGAAATCCCGTATAAGCTTGAAATGTATATGTGTCTTATATCTCACACTTTCACTCGCTACACTTGGTTTGAAGTGTAGTACTTTGGATCAAAATCACGGGGATCGACTTCTTTGGCAAAACTGTGTTCGTCATCTTTTTGGTAAAGGTTGAGTAATGACTTTGCAGAAATATAAGAACTGTCAAAAACATCCATTTTTTCCAATATTTTGCTGTTTAAACGTTTTAGTCCGGTACCGACGATGGCATCTCCTTCCTGCAGTTGTTCTTCAAATTCTTTAATTGGAATCACCTTCACCGAATCAATGCTTTCCAATTTTCCTGATCGAATCACAAAAGACTGGTGATATACATGAACGCGACGAGCATCAATGATGCTATGGATATTTTGTACTTCTTGCTTTGTATTAAAAACCGACTCTGCAAACCCGGCCAGGGTATTTACAGCATAGAGTTTTATATCCGAATCGAAGAGGAGCCCTTTTACCGCACTTGCACTGATGCGTAATCCGGTATATGAACCCGGACCTTCGCTCACAACTACAGTTTCAAGATCACTAAATTTCACATCCTGTTCCTTAATCAGCTCGTCGATAAAAAGAAAAAGCTTTTCAGAGTGTGAGCCTTTAACCTCTGTTCTTTTTTCGTGTACCTCGCCCTTGCTGTCTCTCAGTGCAACAGAACAAATATTCGTAGACGTTTCCAGTGCTAGCTGCATGTTATAAGGTTATTATCCATTACAATTTTCCTGATTTAAATAAGTGGTGTGAGGAATAAGGGTTACAAAACTTATACCCTTATTCCTTATACCTGCCACCCACCTAACGTCGAATCCGCCAAGAACTGTTACTGAGTTCTACCCAACGCTCATATAAATTCAGCAGCTGGGGATAGAGCTCGGGCTCAAACTGTTTGCGGGAGATATCAATATGGAATTCGTAGCGCAAGGTCCTTCCCTCAAAATTATAACTTTCCGTCAAGCTGGCTCCGGGCAATTCGATAGTACGATTCTGACTTCCCTGTTGTATAGAATAACCGCTTGGAATTTCAATTTCATAGACGAGATCCAGTTTTTCAGGAGCATCCAGAGTGACAGGAAGTTCCCGGCTGGGTTCATTAAATGGGTTGCTCATCAAGTATCCTACTATCATTGGCCTGTACTGCAATCCGTCGGTAAAACTGGTGGCGTAGCTTTCCAGTTCGAAATCAGAGTCAAAAGTTATAGGCTCTTCAAAACTCCAATAATTCTTAAATTGCAAATTGCTGATGCCGGCATTGGTGTACCCATCAAATACAGCCCTTCTGAAGATTTCCTGAACCGGCTGGCCGTTGGAATATCTCTGTCGTACAACCTGAGCGGGGTAGCCCGAACTTTCCGCATGTATATCGCCTGAAAGATTTCCCTCACGATCTAACCGGGCATTTACCCTGATATCGATCGCAAACAGGCTTTTGGCAGGAACAATATCCTTCCATTCATACCCATCAGGCTTAAGTAACAAACCGGTTTCGTTATAGGTATCAACGGGTATGAGATTGGGCTGACTATAAGGAAAGCTAGCATCCATAAAATAGGTTTCGCCATCGATAATGGAATAAGTCAGCTGCCCGTTAAACTGAAAAAATGAGGGAAAAGATTTATTGATCTGTCCAAATTGACGGGTCGAAATCAGCAATGGGTAAGCCTCAATACCAGCCCCGTGTAGCATCGCCAACAGAGTTTGATTGATAGCCGCCTGGTTTGACGGCTCGCCCGTAAGTACGGTGCTGTCTGTTACCTCACTGTATGGGCTTTTGCTGCCGCTAAAGTTAGCTGTGCTATTAATATATCTGAAGATGCTATCCTGAACAGCTTTTTCGCTCTCGTAAAGCCTCGCAATCTCTCTGCCTAAGGCTTTTGCTTTGGTATTGCGGTCTGCTACTGCAAGCACATTCTGGTTGCGTCTCAATTCGGCCACTACCAGCTTCCAGCTATTCTCAAGTTTTTGGCGGGGTATACCAAACTCGCTCAATTTAAATTTCAATTTACCCCGGTAATCATCTATGGAAGATATGTAAGCCTCTTCCTCTAAAGCGGGGATATCCCGGGCAACATAAGTCTCTTTTAGTATCGGGTCAGGTTGAGGTACCGTAAAGATCTTGGCAGCAGAACTGGTATCGATTTGCTGGGTAAACCGGTTAACCTGCCCGTCAAAATTCTCTTCAATGGTCTCATATCTCAAATAACCTGGATACGTAATGGTGACCTTCGCCAAGTCAGTTGGAGCCTGATTCGCAAGATAGAAATCAGGCAGTTCTTCAATATACCTCCGCTTCACACGGTAGGAATACTCCAATATTGCGCCATCCTCAACCTGCGGCATGGTAAATTCAATTACATTATACCGGGAGTTTATATTGATCCTGCGAATGGAATCATCCGGCAAGGGTACTTCTTCCCCCTCCTGTGTGTGAGTTGCTGCCCGTATATTCACAACCTCTTCAATATCCCTTTCAAAATAGTACGGAATAGCAACAACAGAGGCTTCCCTGGCAGAAGCATCAAATACCTTGATCCTTACATAGTAATCGAGAAGAGCCACGATTGCGTTTTCATCGTTCTCAAAGTTCACCTCCAGCTCTTTAACGGTATAGATGAAAGGAGCATCCGGTTGAAGAGCATACTCGTTCATGCTATACAAAGAATCCGGTATCTGTCCGAATTCCGCATCAGGCACCGGCATGGTATTGCGCTGCCCCAAAACATCAGTGGGATGAAAAAATATTCCCACAGAAATGCAGAAGCACGCTAATATTGTGCGATGGGACAAAGTCTTAAACATCTAATTGCTTTTTGAAACAGATAACGGATCGATCGGCCTTTTAATTCTGTAGTGACTCACTCATTTACGATAAACTGACCATTATTGTAAATGGCTTCGGCTTTTCCAACCATCTGCGAACCTACATACGGAGAATTCTTCGATTTTGATTTGATGTGTTTCTGCTCAAAGGTCCACTCCCGGTCGGTATTAAATAATGTCAGATTAGCGAATGCGCCTTCCTCAATCTTGGGAATCTCCAGGTTCAGTATATTTCTCGGATTATCTATCAGCTTGGTGAGCACCTCTCTTAGTTTCATCTTGCCGGACTTGAGCAGTCGCCTTCCGGTTACCCCCCAAGCCGTTTCAAGACCAATAATTCCATTCGGTGCATAGATAAATTCTACCTCCTTCTCCTCAATGGCATGCGGGGCGTGATCGGTACATATGGCGTCGATAGTACCGTCAGCCAAACCTTCAATCATGGCATCCACATCTTCCTGTGTTCTCAGAGGGGGGTGCATTTTAAAGTTGGTGTCAAAGTTCTGTCTTTCTATCTCTTCATCCGTCAAATCGAAGTGATGTGTGCATACCTCTGTGGTAACATGGATGCCATCAGCCTTTGCCTTTCGAACCAGGTCTACTGCTTTTGCTGTGCTGATATGTGCTACATGCACATGTCCTCCCGTAAATTCAGCAAGCAGGATATCGCGGGCTATCATCACCTCCTCTGCTATACCCGGAGTACCGTCGAGCCCGAGACGTGTTGAGACTTTTCCCTCATGCATATGTCCGGGTCGAGAGAGCTTAAGGTCCTCTTCATGGTTAATAATCGGCATGCCGAGCATGGACGAGTATTCAAGAGCAACCCGCATAAGTTCTGAGTTATAGACCGGATCCCCGTCATCGCTGAAAGCAACGGCTCCTCCATCCTGCATGTCGGCCATTTCGGCTATTGACTCGCCTTTCCTGTCTTTCGACACACAACCGATTGGATGAACATTAACGGGAAGACCTTCCGATTTCTTTTTAATGAATTCTACCACATCACGGGCATGGATAGGTGGATTGGTATTGGGCATGCAGGCCACTTCTGTGAAACCTCCGAATGCGGCAGCACGACACCCTGTTTCTATAGTCTCCTTATGCTCGTAGCCAGGCTCACGCAAATGAACGTGCATATCCATCCAGCCTGGGGAAATGTATGAGCCCTTGGCATCATGAGCTTTTTCATTGTCTTTCTCTTCAAGGTCTTGTCCAATTTCTGCTATCTTACCTTTCCTGATGCGTATATCCACCTCTTTGCTACCATCATGGCTGGTGCTTACAGGCTTCACATTTTTGATCAGTAAATCGGGAGTATGACTCATACAAACTTTCTGTTATTTTTGTTTTAGAATATAATTGTTTTGATGTGAATTCAATAACTGTTCGTGCTAATTCAAAATTTTAAACTTAAAAATAGGCCATCGGCATTCAGCTAACAGTTACTGATGTCAAACAGCCGATAGCTGCTTTATTATGACCCAACCTGACTTATTCAAACCCTCCGTACTTTCAGTTTCTGAGCTCACCGGAGAAATAAAAACAATGCTCGAAGGTAACTTCCTGGATATCAAAGTCGAAGGTGAGATAAGCAATGCCAGCAAGAGCCGCAGCGGACATATCTACTTTACCCTTAAAGATGAAGATGCACAGCTATCATGTGTCATCTGGCGTGGCATCGCACAGCGTCTTGAAGCTGATCTTGTGGATGGGCAGCAAATAGTAGCGGGGGGTGATATTCAGGTATATCCACCACATGGAAAGTACCAGCTGATTGTTAGATCCGTAAAACAGGCCGGCATCGGGGCTCTTCAGGAGGCTTTTGAAAAACTCAAAGCCAAATTAAAAGATGAAGGGCTCTTCGATGAGGTCCACAAAAAATCTTTGCCCAAATTTCCAATGCGCATCGGGGTAATCACTTCGGCCACCGGGGCTGCCTTTCACGACATACGCGATACCCTGGAACGTCGCTGGGCTCTGGCTACTGTATTATTGCACCATGCCAGTGTGCAAGGAGTGAATTCAGCACCGGAACTCGTGAAAGCCATCAACTGGTTCTCAGAAAAACAAAATGTAGATGTACTTATTGTAGGGCGCGGGGGCGGCTCGCTCGAAGATCTCTGGCCCTTTAATGAAGAAGCTGTAGCACGGGCTCTTTTTAAGTGCAAGGTGCCAACCATCAGTGCCGTGGGCCACGAGGTTGATTTTAGCATATCGGATTTTGTTGCCGATGCCAGAGCGGCGACACCGACCCAGGCAGCTATACTTGCAACTCCGGATATTAATGAAATCAAGATGTTTGCCGATGACTTAACCAACCGTCTCTCTCGTGCAACAGATGATAAAGTCACCGACCGCAAGGAACGGGTAAAACAATTGCTAAAATCGCACGCTTTGCAGGCTGTAAAACAAAAAGTAGCCGGTAGTCACGAGCATTTGAACAATCTTATTGAGCGATTAAAGCATAAAAAAGAACTCTCATTTCTGCAGAAAAGAGAAAAAATAAACGGACTCATCCATCGTCTTGAACAGCAAAATCCCCAAGGTCCGCTGGAAAAAGGATTTGTGAGAGTTGAACAGGAAGAACAGTGGGTTCGACAAGCTTCGAACTTTGAAAAGGAAAAAGACTTCCAGTTAATCTGGAAAGACGGGAAAGTTAATGTTGAGTTTTGAATTCATAATAGTGAATTATCCATTCTGACTCCTGAATTCTGTATTCATTTATGTAGCCACAGATTTACACAGATTGAGAGAATTGGGTAAGTTAAATACTTAGAACATCCATTCAGATCAGCAACCACGCCAACAGCAGGATAACCATCAGCCATACCATGATCTTCATCCCAAGAGACTGTTTCGGAAATTCATAACCGCATATCGGACATACCTCGGCATCGGCATCCACCTCCATCGCACAACCGGGACATTCTCTTTTTTCCATAGCAATTAGCAATTAGCAATTAGCAATTAGCAATTAGCAATTAGCAATTAGCAATTAGCAATTAGCAATTAGCAATTAGCAATTAGCAATTAGCAATTAGCAATTAGCAAAGGCTGATCAACTCTGGATTCGATTGCAACTCCATCTTTTAAAAGTTTCAATTCTTTTTTTAAGATGGGAATGGACGCGGAGTGTCTAGCGCACCGTCAACCGCAGAGCTATTGAAGAGGCCTGATTCTTCATTGTTAATTGCTAATTGTTCACTGACACACTGGTCACTGTAAACTGTTCACTGTAAACTGTTCACTGTTCACCGCCTTTTCCAACCTGCGCAGGATAACAGCCCAACACTTTAAGAGAATCAGCCTGTTTTCTCAGTTCGTCGAGCGCCGTAGCCGTTTCTGGCTCATCTGTATTGGCTTCAATGTCAAGGTAGAACAAATATTTCCATGGCTCATTGGGCTTTGGGCGAGACTCCAGCTTAGCCATATTGATACCGTGCTCTTCCAGCACTTTCAGGCAGCTTATAAGAGAACCTTTGTCATGAGAGGTAGTCATCAGCAGGGACGTTTTACATGGAATTTGCGTATCCACTGAGATCTCATCCCTGCTCACAATCACAAAACGGGTGAAATTCTTTGACTGGTTCGCAAGATCGCGTTTCAGTATCTCAAGGCCGTACAGCTGTGCTGCATAACTACCGGCAATGGCAGCCTGAGAAAGATCACCATCGTCCACTACTTTCTTGGCTGACATGGCTGTATCGAGATAAGATTCTACCTTGCACCTATGCAGTTTTGATAAAAAGTGGCTGCATTGCGCAAGTGCCTGTGGATGTGAAATAATTCTTTTAATACGCTCGATAGGTACCTTTTCGATAGCCAGCAAACAATGAATAATTCGTATGGCTTCTTCCCCAACTATGTGAAGTTTTCCCTCACCGAGAATGTCATAAGTCTGATTTATAGATCCTGCGGTGGTATTTTCAATAGGCAGAATGGCATAATCTACCTTCTCATTTTCCACAGCCCGAGCCGCTTCTTCAAAGGTATCGTATCCTATACATTCAACTTCACTGTATCTCTCCTCAAAATGACGATAAGCAGCTTGGTGACTAAATGCTCCATCCGTGCCTTGATAGGCCACACTGACCGTTTCGCGTCCACCTTCCAAATTGTGGTGATCAACCAGTGAATGAGTCTGAAATCGCACGGAATGATGAATAATATCCTTGAAAATCTGCTCGGCAAAATATCGATCCAGACCTTCCTCGCGAGCGAGTTCAGTAATACGCTTCAGAAGCTCTTCTTCACGGTTTTCATCACGAATAGTGGTTTTTTCGTCAATCTTAAGATCAGAAATGGCTTGAATCAGCTCCTGCCGTTGGGCCAGGGTCCTGACAATCCTCTCATCAGTCTGATCCAGTAATTTTCGAAGTTTTTCCAGTTTGCCTGCCATAGTTGGTAAAACAAATATTTATTGAACACTTAGGATATTGGATTCCATCCGATTATGAAAACAAAATTAACCGGTTGATTTTCGATAACGCAGTATGGCTGCCGGCAGTATCACAACTGACATGAGAAACAACAAACCAACCAAGTTTTGAACCTCTGCCCAGCCGGCTCCCTTTAAGAGTACCATCCTCATGATTTTAATAAAGTGAGCGATGGGATTCGCAACAGTCAGCTGCTGAGCCCAGCCAGGCATACTTTCAATAGGAGTAAATAGACCACCCATCAAAATAAATACGACCATCAGGAACCAGGCGATAAACATAGCCTGCTGCTGGGTGTTGGTAATGGTGGAAATAAATAATCCTAAACCCTGAACTACCAGCAGATAAATTCCCGCTATCCCAAAAAGCAACAGCACACTGCCAACAAAAGGTATTTCAAAACCGAAATGAGCAATGATAAGTCCAATTGCCAGTTCAAACATGGCTATGATCCAAAATGGTAAGAGCTTTCCAATGATAAACTGGTACCGTTTTAATGGGGTAACATTAAGTTGCTCAATGGTTCCCATTTCCCGTTCTCTCACAATATTCATTCCCGATAAAAACATCCCGATCATCGAAACCAGAACTACAAGTATACCGGGTACCATGTATTTGATATAGTCGAGATTCGGATTATACCAGCTAGCAGGTATGATGGCTATGCCCGGTGCAGTTGCATTGGATACTTGATTGGCACGAACTGAAATTTCGGACCCAAAATCCTGTATTATAGACCTGCCATATGCTTGTATGAGACCTGCCGTTGATCCATCTACCGCATCAATATTCATTTGAACCGAGACCGGCTGTCCGGATTTCAAGTCTCGCTCGAAACCCTCAGGAATCACCAGTACCAATCGGACTTCATTCATTTGCATCTGTGATATCCCTTCATTCACATCCTGGGAGTGGTCTTGCAGATTAAAATATCCGGTTGCCTGAAATTTATTTACAAGCTGTCGCGATGCAGTGGAATGATCAAAATCTACCAGATGGAAATCTACTTCACGCAACTCATAGGTAGCTGCAAATGAAAGAACGACCAGCTGTATCACCGGCATTAGAAATATAATGGGTAACATTCCTTTGTTGCGGAATATCTGCAAGAATTCTTTCTGTAATAAAAATTTGATCGACCGCATTTCAGTTAGCAGATAAAAATTATAAGATAGAAGTTAGAAGTTGGAAGAGGCATCAGAGTTTTGTGTGCGAGTTCAGATTCAGAAATTTTACTTTCTTAATTGAAATTGGTCTCAGAATGGACGCGGAGCGTCCAACCTACCGTCTACACCAGAGCGATTGACGAGAAAGCAGGCTTTGTTAGATGGTTGACACATTCCTAATTGTTCATTGTTAATTGCTAATTGATAATTGTTCACTGTAATCTTTCTTTGAAACTTTTGACGCTGAGCAGAATGAATCCCAGTGTCATAATCACCAGAACGAGGGTCTCCTTCCAGATAAAGAAAAGGCCCGAATCCTTGAGCATAATGCTCCGAACAATAACCAGGTACCATCGTGCCGGTATGATGTTGCTAATCAGTTGAAGCGGAACCGGCATACTGGATATCGGAAAAATGAATCCTGACAGCAACACAGTAGGCAGTAACAATCCCGCCAGGGAAACCATCATGGCAGTTTGCTGGTCGTCGGCCTTTGTTGAGATAAAAACACCCAATGCAAGCGCAGTGAAGATAAATAGGAGCGACTCGGCAAGGAATAGACTGTAGGAGCCTCTAAATGGAACCCCAAATACCCACTTAGCCAAAGCCAGTACAGTTAGTACATTTACAAAAGCCAGTACCAGGTAGGGCAGCACCTTTCCAATAATGATCTGTCCCGGACGCAATGGAGAAACCAGAAGTATTTCCATATTCCCCATCTCCTTTTCCCGGGTGATGGAAATGGAAGTCATTAAAGCAGAAATAAGCATCAGTATCACAGCTATAAGACCCGGGACAAAAAGGTTTACACTCTCCAGCTGAGGATTAAAAAGCATATTCACATTTGCTGTGAGTCCTCCTCGCTGTACCTTCCCGTCAGCCCCGTTCTCAATCTCGTAATCAATTACAATAGAAGTAGAGTATTGTTGGATGAGTTGGGCGAGATTCGGATTTGACGCATCGGTGATAATATTAATCGCAGGCCTTTCTCCACGATGAAGCTTTCGGGCAAAATCCGGCTCAAAAACAAGCACTTCGTCAATTTCACCCTGTTGGAATAGTTCTTCAATTTCATCATAGCGTTGTATCTGCCCCTCAACAGTAAAATAGTTGGAAGCGTCTATTTTGCTGATGATCTGACGGGTAACTTCATCATTGGATGCATCCAGCACCGATACCTTGGCATTTTCCACCTCATTGCGGATTGCAAAGCCGAAGAGCAGCATCTGTATTATCGGCATACCAAAGAGAACAACCAGCGTGCGCTTATCACGATAGATCTGCTTGAACTCTTTTACGATAAAACCTATAAAGGCATCCATTTTGGAAGTTAGAAGTTAGAAGTTGGATGTTGGATGTTGGAAAATGGTGGACAGTTCTGTTTCCAATCCGAATGCTTAATTTTAATTAAAATTAGAACTTGCAGTGGAAGTGGAGCGTCTGACGCCTCGTCAACCGCAAATCGATTGACGAGGACTAATTGTTCATTGTTAACTGCTAACTGTTCACTGATCACTGCGCTCCGCTCCTCGTGCCAGTTTTACAAATACGTCCTCAATATTATTGGCATCATATTCCAGTTTCAATTCTTCCGGACTACCCAAGGCATCAATTCGCCCGTCGACCATAATGGTTACCCGGTCACAGTATTCCGCTTCGTCCATGTAGTGGGTCGTCACAAAGACAGTAGTGCCCTCTTCCGCTACTTTATAAATTTGCTCCCAAAACTGACGACGTGTGATGGGGTCGACTCCCCCGGTTGGTTCATCCAGAAATACTATTCCCGGATCATGAATCAAGGCCACCGAAAAGGCCAGCTTCTGTTTCCACCCAAGTGGTAGGGAACCGATCTTCTTGTTCTTCAAATCCTGCATCTCCAGCATATCCAGCAGCTGCTCCGTCTTTTCCCTGATGAGCTTATCAGACAGGCCGTAAATGCCGCCATAGAGCCGGATGTTCTCTTTTACGGTCAAATCTTCGTAGAGCGAAAACTTCTGACTCATATAGCCTATGCGTCGTTTTATCTCTTCAGCTTCATCATAGACATCAAACCCGGCCACCGTTGCCTCACCCTCTGTGGGTTTCAATAATCCGGTCAGCATGCGCATGGCCGTTGTTTTTCCCGCGCCGTTGGCTCCCAGAAATCCGAAAACCTCCCCTTTTTTTACATCAAAGGAGATGTGATCTACAGCCGTAAAATCCCCAAATTTGCGGGTCAGGTTTTGGGAAGAAATCATCAAATCAGCCATCATTTACCTCCTTCTCCATAAGCCTTATAAAGGTATCTTCTATGTGAGGTGTAATACGATGCATTTCAGGTCTGTTTATCCCATTCGAATGCAGATAGCTGGTTAGCTCCTCTTTGTCGAAATCATCTCTTGCATCCGAGTAGTGTACACTGTCTCCAAATGGCTGCACTGATCTCGCATGTTCATACTTGCGTAAGACTTGTATGAGTTGATATTTGTCCCTGCTTTTAATGGCCCATAGGTCACTATCAAACTGATTTGTGATAGCTTGCGGAGTGTCAATAGAAAGCAGACGACCTTCTTGCAAAAGTCCGATCCTGTCACACTGTTCGGCTTCATCCATATAGGGAGTAGATACCAAAATGCTAATTCCTTGCTCCCTAAGGCGATGCAACATTTCCCAGAACTCTTTGCGGGATACTGCATCCACACCTGTAGTCGGCTCATCCAGGAACAGCACTTCAGGTTTATGAATTAGTGCACAACTGAGAGCCAGTTTTTGTTTCATCCCGCCGGATAAAGCACCGGCCAAACGGTCCCGGAAGGGTTCCAACTGACTATATATGGGCTTGATCAAATCATAATTTTCATCAAGAGTCGTGCCGAAGACGGAAGCAAAAAATTGAAGGTTCTCCTCAACTGTGAGATCCTGATACAGTGAAAATCTTCCGGGCATATACCCCACTTCAGAACGAATCTTTCGATATCCCAATACCACATCTTTTCCAAGAACTTCGGCTTTACCTGAATCCGGCTTAAGAAGCGTTGTAAGTATCCGGAATACCGTTGTTTTCCCTGCGCCGTCCGGCCCAATTAGACCGAATATCTCCCCCTTCTGTACCTCAAAGGAGATATCCTTGAGCGCTTTTACCGCCCCATAAGCTTTAGTAATATTTTGAACACTCAGTACACTCATAAACTGAATTTTAAAACCTGATCTTCAACAAATTGGGAAAAAATTAAATCTGTGTAGATCAGTGGCTAAAAATTAACTTCTCCAGGCATGCCGATTTTTATCATCCCATCAGTATTCGGCACTTTTACTTTTACAGCATAAACTTGCGTGACCCGCTCTTCTTTGGTCTGTATCATCTTGGGAGTAAACTCAGCCTCAGATGCAATCCAGCTAATGCGACCACTTAGACTGCTGTTCTCCTCCGCATTTTTATCAATTAGAACTTCGACTTGTTGGCCAAGTTTGACAGATGGCAGCTGTGCGCCGCTTACATAGATTCGTAATTCAAGAGTATCGAGGTTGGCAATCTGATACAGCGGCTGACCCTGCCCCACCAGTTCGAAAGGCTCCACATAGGTGGTGAGAACCGTTCCCATTACCGGATTGACCACGTATGCGTCATTCAATTGCTCTTCCAATTGCTCAAGACGGGAGCGGGTTGCATTAATTTCTGCTCTCACTGATTTTTTCTGAACCTTGAGTGCTTCAATCTGCTTTCGTAGTGTGCGTACCTTGCCCTCTGTATCATCCAATTGCTGCCTGGTTCCGGCCTCATCCTTAACCAGGTTTTCAATTCGTTGCAAATTGATGGTTGCCGTCTGTAACTGTTCGTTCAACACCTCGGCTTCGGCATTTATTTGATCAATTTTAGCTTCGGTTGAGGAAAGTACTGCCAGCAACTCATTTTTTTTTAGCTTAAGCTGAGTAGTGTCAATGAGCCCGACCTGCTCTCCAGGTTTCAGATTTGATCCTTCATAAACAGTGAAAGCAAGAAGTTCGCCCGATGCCTGCGACGAAATAGTAGTTTCCGTAGCCTCAAACTGACCGTAGGCATCGGATTTATCATTATTTGAGCAGGATAGAAGAAAAAAAACCGGGAATACTGCCCAATATAGGAACTGTTTTTTTGTGAGGTGATTCATTTTCGCTTTCATAATGTGTCTATTTACTGTTGATATTTCTATCGCCGGCCCCTAACATCGTTTCATATTCAACTCTGGCCTGTGAAAGTCTTGTTTTATGCATTTTCATCGACAGTTCGGCCTGGGTCTTCTTGTTGAGCTCGGTTATATATTCCGTTGCAGTAGCGGTTCCGTTTTCCAGTTGGCTTTCTACGGTTTTTACTACTTTTTGTCGTAGATCAACAATCTGTTGATCCTCTTGAATCTTGCGTTTCAGTGATGCAATTTCTTCTTCAATCTTACTAAGTGAAGCCTTTAGCTGTCTTTCAAAAGCTCTCTCTTCTTCATTTACACTTTTCTGCCGGAGTCTTATAACCTCTTTTCGTGTCCCGGCATTTTTGGCTGCCCAGAAATTCCAGTTCAGTTTAAGTCCTATTATGTAGTATTCATGCAGATCATTTTCAAAAACATTGAATCCCGGCCTTCCGTAAGCTGCGGTTCCAAAGGCAGAAAGTGATGGTAGCAGCCCGGTGCGGGCCAGCTCTTTTTGATAACTTAAATACCTTCGGTTACTGTCAAATAATTTAAATTCAGGTCTCATGCGAGTAAGTATTTCATCAGCTAGATCCAATGAATTGACTTCCGGTACAGCCAGACTTCTTCTCCCGGTTAGTTCTTCACCGATTAACTGTCCCAAAATTTCATAACCCGCTTCGATATTGGCATCTATTTCTATCGAATCTTGCTTAATTTTGATTAGCTCTGCTTCAAGAATGTATCGCTGGCTGGGAAGCAATACCCCGTTTTCAACTTTAGCATTGATATTTTCAATCTGGGCTCTAAGGCTTTCACTTACCGATTGTAGAATTTCTGACTGATTATGAGCCAGCATTATGCCGTAATAGACACTGTTAACCTGATTCTTGAGCTGGTGCATCTGTACCCGAATCGAATTGATTTCCTGCTCTCCTTTTGCCTCTTCAAGATTCTTTTTGATTCCAACCACTCCCCCATTATAAATCGGCTGAATTACATCAAGTGTAACTTCGTAGTGATCCTTGCTTAGATCAGGTCCAATGGGTTGGGCGCCACCGGCAACCTGAAATTCAGTGACTTCCGACTGGTAGGTTACTTTGGCTCCTACATTCAACTGCGGATAATAACCGGTGTGAGCGATTTTTTTATTCAGAGTGGTGATTTCATTCTGAAGCTTCAACTTTTCGGCTATGGGATAGTGATTTTCCAGTCTTGAATAGCAATAATCTAAAGTCAGAGTATCAGTTGAATCAGTAGCAAAACTTCCCACTATCAGGAATAGGATAACTGTAATTGTCATGAGTCCTTCACTTTTTTATAGCATTAAGTATGAATACAGGCAATTCTTTCTTTCTGTGTTCCAGGAAGTCATTAAACTGTTTATCGTCCATTTCAAAGACAGTTTCAATCATTGGTTTTGCTATCACCGGAAATACACACAAGCCGATAGTGTTTATTATAAACTGTCTCGGATCGATCTTTTTTATTCTTCCTGACTTTACCTCTCTTTCAATCTGTTCAATGAACCGCGCCGGAATTTTTATACCGATGTTTCTCATGAAATATTGGAATCTCTCCGGATGCTGATTCATTTCATGAATTACAAACCTGGGTAGATGTGGGTGACTCCGGAACATCGTATAATAGGTCTCCACCAATTTCTCGATCTTGGCTTCAAACTCCATCTCACCATTCAGCACTTTGAAAATTTTTGGGAAGAATTCCCTTATGCTTTGCTGAAACACTTTTTGAAAGAGCTTGTCTTTGCTTCTGAAATAATAGTGAAGCATCGACTTATTGATTCCTGCTTGATCAGCAATAGCCTGCATCCGTGCGCCCGAAAAACCCTGCTTTTGAAATACCTCTTTGGCGGCATGTAAAATTTGTTCTTCTGTCTCTGCTTCTTCAGTCATTGGTTCTTTTCAATTTGATTTAACAGTAATCTAAATCATTCAACCAATTTATTCAACCATTTGGTTAAATTAATTGGTTGAAATTATAAGTAGCGATTATGATCATAAAAAAAGCCCGTCAGAATTGCTTCTAACGAGCTTTAAAAGTTTATTGATCAGCTATTTTATCCGATGCGCAGTTTCAAATCCTCAATTTTTTCAAGGATTTCACCTCGATCCATCTCCTGGTAGCGTTCGGGCAACAGCTCTTTGGAGGTACACTCAATGACTGCGCTTAGGGTTTGTAGTTCGACTTCTTCCGGATAGGTTGGTGGGAGAAAATCATTCAATGCCAAATCCAGAATCTCGGGGGAGACCTTTTTCTTTCCCTCAGCTGCAGCACGGAACTTGGCCCTTGTTAAAGCGGCCTCCATGTCGGCACCGGAAAAGGTTTTAAGCCCCTGCTCGATAACCTGTGGTACATATTCTTCGGTTAACTGGAGTCCGGTTTTTTTGCTCATGGCCTCAAACAACTCCACACGTTCTTCCTTGGTATGAGGCGGGAACAGGGCAAGGTGTTCTTCCGCCCTTCCCTGTCGCTTAAGGTCAATGGGCATAAGGTCCGGTCGGGCAGTCATAAGGAACCAGATAATTCTGCCGCGATTTCGCGTATCGCTCATAAAAGTTGCAATCTGTGAGAACACCCGGCTCGATACACCGCTGTCGCCGCTGGCATCGCGATCACCAAGATAGGCATCCGCCTCATCAATCATTACGGCAACCGGAGCCATAGCCTTCAGAAGACCCAGTATTTTTTCAAGATTCCCTTCGGTTACACCCTGCCATTGGCTTCGAAAATTTTTAAGCTTCACCATGGGTATGCCTACCTCGCTGGCAAAACAGGTAACCATAAAAGTTTTACCGGTTCCAACAGGTCCACAGACAAGGTATCCCATGGGCAGCACATCTTGCCTGCCTTGTTTGAGTGCTTTTACCGCCTGGCGTAAATGCTTTTTCACATTGGTATGCCCGGCTACATTATCAAGGGTATAATCCGTTTCAACAAATTCCAGCAGACCATAAGCTTCTGCCTCAATCAGCTCTTTTTTAACTTCAGAGAGACGGCTATGTGTTATCTTCTCCTTATTTTCCCGCGCATTGGAAAGGATACTTCTCAGGTGGATAAAATTGAGTCCGGCTGTTTGCTGGGCCAAAACCGGACGGCTAACTGCTGAAAGATCTTTATAGGTCTCCTTATCCGTCTCATATTTGATGAACTCGGTTCTCTGCTGTTCGTTCGGAATGGGAATATGAATATCACTGGTATAGGGATTCTGCACCAGAGTCTTGTTCAGATCCGCCAGATTCTCTGTGATGAGAACCGTAGTGAAATCAGCAGCCAAAAACATGGGATCGTGCGCCCACCGGGACAGATAAACGAGGGCGGTTCGATCGTCCGAGCCTGTGGATCCCGCCTCATTCATTGGAACAATGGTTTCCGCATAATCGATGATAAGAGCGATACTCTTTTTGTCATCTACACGAATCCGAAAATATTGCTCCAGGAGTGAAAATACCCTTACCGGATCCTTCGGCAGCTTATTGGCATAATCGGTTCCAAGCAGGGAGTCACGTCCCGCAACGGCACGGTTAAAATCTTTTTGAGATTCCTTATCCCTGAAATAGATGCCTGAAGAACGATCATAAAAGACAACAAAATCTCGAGCACCAAAGAATTCTTCCGAAAGAAAGGTCTTCAACCGTACAAAATCGGTCTTATCTTTTTTATTGAGGCAAACCATGTCATGGACATTGCCATGCAACAAGAACTGGTTGATGGTACGACTCAGGTATTTCTGAGCAAATTCTTGTCCCCAAGACGGATAGTGGTCAAACATCTCTTTTGTTTATTTTTAGAATTTTTCTTGGTTGCATGTTTTAGGGACCTATGCTAAGTGTAGAAAAAATATTTCTACTGCTTTATACTATTCATCTACTGTAATTCAAGTACTTGATCACAGTTAAAAAGCACTCAGTCAATCAGTACGATTTTCACGGTTTCGATCCTGCTTGGTGATGCTTTGCTTATTATGAATTTGTTATTGCCTATCAGCAACTCTTCATTAACCTTGGGAATACGTCCAAGGGAATCGATAATGTAGCCGGCCAGTGTTTCATAGTCTGATGTCTCCTCCGGCAAACTGATCTCAGGATATTGCTCCCTGAGGTCCTCAATTTCCACCCCTCCGCTAATCACAAAAGTGTTATTGGAAAGCTTTTTCATGATGTGATCTTCAGTATCGTACTCATCCTGAATATCGCCAACCACCTCTTCAAGCACGTCTTCGATGGTAATCATACCGGCTGTACCGCCGTATTCATCAATAACCACCGCTACCGAAATATTTGACTTCCGGAACTCCGAAAGCAGATCCTTCGATTTCTGAGATGAAGGCACCAGTTTAATGGGACGCATGATCTCAGTCAAGTTCTTCGGATTGTTAAACAGGTCATAGGCAAAAATTACACCGATGATATCATCAATAGATTCTTGGTAAACCGGCAGCTTGGAGAAGCCTGATGAGATAAAAACCTTTAATGTCTCTTCAATACTGGTATTTTTTTCAATAGCCACGATATCGGTACGCGGAATCATTGACTCTTTGACCCGTTTGTTCGACAGCTCCAGTACGTTGTGAAGTATCTCCGAATCTTCTTTATCCAAATCACTGCCTCCTGTATCACGAAGCTCTTTAAAAATGAGCTCAACATCCTGGCGGCGGAATACCTGGCCCGACCGGTCGATTTCAGGATTAATCATTCTGATAAGGAAATCTGAAGAGAGATCGGCGAGATAAATGAGGGGTCTAAAAATCCAATTACAAATCTGTTGCGGTATGGCAATAATCTTCACCCACCAGTCGGCGTGTATGCGGAAAAGAGCTTTGGGCAAAATCTCTCCGAAAATCATAATGACGACTGAAGCAATGATGGTCTGTATCACTAACAAGGTTACCGGAGAGGGACCAAAACCTACCCATGATTCGAAGATATTGGTGATGGGAGCCACCAAAAAGAGGGTCATCAGTGTAGCGTAGACCACGTTGACAATGTTATTTCCTACCAGAGTTGTTGTCAGAAAGGTCTCCGGATTACGGACAAAGTAGTTTACAACCCTACCGGTCCAGGATGTTTTACGTGATTCAATCTCAAGCTTAAGCCGGTTGGCACTGACAAAGGCTATCTCAGAGCCGGAGAAAAATCCGCTGAGGAGTACGGTGAGTAAAATTAGTAATAGTTCGATCATTATTGGGTATAAGGGAAAAAGGTATAAGGTATAAGGTTAAATAGGATTTATTTATTAACCTATATTTATTTCAGATTCGGTTTTTGCCTTTTCACAAATCCAATATAGCCATTAAGTGTTTTTTTCGATTCTTCGATATGTTCAATTCCTTTATCAAAAATAGGTCTGCTAATATACTGTAAATCAAGTGCACTTATTAAATGGTCTTTCAATTCATATAAAGAAGCCCGGGATATTCGGTAAAACTGTAATCCTTCCTGGTAATGAAATCTGCCATACCCCTCAGCTATGTTTGCCGTCGTACTGATAGCAGCTTTTCGTATTTGGGTATCTAGTCCAAACTTTTCCTCTATAGGAAGAGAAGGCAAGACAGAGTTATAGAAGTATAACTTTACGGTTCTGGCTTTCTTCCAAGCTTCAAGAGTAGTGAAGTCTTTCCCTGAATCATATGAGGCTGATTCATCCTCAATTGAATTAACAACTTTCTTAATTCCAGGTTTACTCTTCATCAATTAATAGTTCTTATTTGAAACTCCCTCCTTATACCCTATACCGTATACCTTATTTTCCTTTGAAGTTGGGTTTTCTTTTTTCGAGGAATGCGCCGGTGCCCTCTTTGAAGTCTTCTGTGTCGCAAAGCAATCCGAACAGATCAGCTTCAACCTGGTATCCATTGGAATCATCGGAGTGATAAACGGCCGCAATCGCTTTGCTGATGGCTATCGGTCCATTTTTCAATATGGTCCCCAGCAAATTTTTGGCCTCTTCTTCAGCATTTTCCGAAATATTGTTGACCAGGCCCATTTCAAGCGCTTTCTCTGCCGATACCTGTTTGCCCGTCAAGATCATTTCCAATGCACGGGCGTTGCCCACAATGTGTGATAAACGCTGGGTACCGCCATAACCGGGAATGAGCCCGAGACCTACTTCAGGAAGTCCGAATTTAGCATTGGGAGTGGCAATGCGCAGGTGACAAGCCATTGCCAATTCGGCTCCGCCCCCAAGGGCATATCCGTTGACCACAGCAATAACCGGTTTCCGGGTGTCTTCAATAGCCTGAAAAATCTGCTGGCCTTTTTGAGAAGCCATTCTACCCGATCGCTCGTCCAAATCAGCCAGCTCCTTGATATCGGCACCGGCTACGAATGCTTTCTCTCCCGAACCGGTCAGTAGTACCGCTTTAATCTCATTATTAATCTGAATGTCCTTAAATACTTCTGCCAACTCATTTAACACTTGGTCATTTAAAGCGTTTAACTTTTCCGGGCGATTGATGACAACTTTAGCTATTCCATGATCATCAATTTCAACAGAAATCGTCTTGTAAGACTGGCTCATATGTATCTTCTATTCTTTAACGCGTTTTGAAGTGTTTATTTGCTGCTCAGTTTCCTTGGCTGCCTGAGCTTCCTTAAGTTCGGCATCCAAATCAATTTCATCAAGACCGGAATAGGAAGGGAGTATATCCTGGTCCAGATCATCTATGAGCTGGGAAGTTTCTTCAACCTCTTCTAAAAGGTTGTCGAGCTGAAAACCGATCTCTTCCGGATTGCTCATCGTCATAGACTGTTCGTAGATATAACGGATGGCATCCTCAATAGTTTCCAAATGGGTTTCACAGATCAGATACTTCTCTTTGGCAATTTCAAATTTTTTGAGACGCTTTTTAAGTATGGCAATCCTGCGTAATCGTGTCTTTTTAAGTCTTTCGGACTTCAGCGTTTCAAGCTTCTCCTCTTCGTTATTAACTTCTCTTTTCAAACTTTCTTCAACAGACGTGTCCATGTACAGCTTGTAACGCTTGTGAAGATCCAGAAGCGTAAGATAATTGGAAATTAATTCTCCAATTTTTTTCCTGATATTTTCCAATAGCCCTTGTGAGCTGTAGGGAAGCTTGTCGAAATTTTCTTTGATAAGCTTTGTGAGATGTTTCAATACCAGGAAGCGCTTTTTACTTTTCTGATCAAGTTCCTGAAATACGGTCTTCTCTTCATCTTCAGAATTCCGGTCTCTTAGTTTCTGAAGCTTGACATTCTTTCTGAACCGTGGCAGCCGCGGCACGATACCGAGATACATCAGCTCCGTACCGAAAGCCATGGAGAGTATCACGTTCGAAATCAACCCGACATCACTGAGTGTGAAAGCCGTTACGGTTGCAACCAATAAAAAACCCATATTTATCGGGTGCAAAAACGCTTCTCTTGTATAATTAATAGAAGTATCCTTGTCCATAGAGATTAATTCTCCTTCTTGCTATTATCTGTCTCTTCTGCCGTCGAGCTTTCAGCCTTTTCTTCAGTAGATTTTTTCGTACCTATCGTTTTTTCAACACTTATAGAATCCGCTTGCTGTTCGATCTCAGTATAGAGCAAGCCCATCTCGATCTTAGCCTGGCGGAGCGTCTCTTTAGCTTTGGCTTTTTTCAGCTCTTCGTCGCGTTCTACCTCAGCTATAGCATCATCTTCCGACATGGCCAGGCTATCCATTGCCACATCGAGCCGGGCTTCCACATTGGCAATCTTACTCTTAACCTTATAGAGAAACTCATCAAAGTTGTCAGTAAGTTGGGTGGTGTCCATGTTTTTAAGAGCATCTGAAATGTTCTGTGTCTTTTTAGACCGGGCAAGACGCTCTTTTACCTCACGTATCTTGCGATAGTGCTGCTTGTACTCTTCCTTTAGTTTTTCACGTTCTTCGCGACTGTCGCTACTCATGGTTAGTCCCGCTTACGTTTAGGATTTAGATTTTTCCTTCTTGCCCACTGTTTTGCCCTTATCTTTTTCACCGGTGCTTTCTTCTTCCTCAATTTCGATCTGCTTGCCAACCTTCTTCTCCTGCTCTTCCACTCCATCGGCAAGACCCATTTCAGATTTGAATTGCTTCACCAATTCTGAGGCGCGCAGCTTCTCTGCATTGGCTTCAATTTCCATGGTTTCCGTATCGATACTATCTAAGGCCAGTTCCATGCGGGCTTCATTTTTAGCTGTTTGCTCATTGAGCCTGTTAAGCATTTCATCATGAGTCTGGTCAAGTCCGCCAACTTCAAACTGTTCCATGGCATCTGCCACTTTACCTTGCCATTCAGCCCGTTCACTCGCGCGGAGAGCCTCCTTGGCTTCCTGGATTTTACGATCTTTTTCTCGGACAAACGCTTTCTTCACTTTCAGAGATTTTTCATAAGCCTGTTCGGCAAATTTCAGCTGCTCTTTGGAACTGCTCATACTCTCCTTTGCCTGTTCAAGCTGCAGGGCATAGCCTTCGGCAATGTCATCCCTGTCTGCCTGAATAGCAGATTTTATCTTTGCGGTAAGGTCCTGTATGCGTTTTTCATACTTGTTTACCTCTTTCTGAAGCATCATCATATTGGCCTTAACGGTGGCAATATTTTCGTTCATTTGAGGGATCTGGTCATTCAAGTCCCGAATATTCTGCTCCAAAATCAATTTTGGATCTTCCATGGAACTGATAAATCCACTGAAAATAGACTTGATTGCGCGAATGAGTCGTTTAAACATTGTTTTTGTACTTTTATTAAGATTGCCCTGCCCTAACACCCACTGTTTTAAGGGGTATAATGCCTATTAAGATAAAGTTATGTTATTTTATCGTTATTGCAATTTTTATCACGAATTATGTGAAATTTCATGAATGCCCTTTTTGTCCACTTTATGAGTTAACATTAGAATGGGTTCAGGTTTTTCATCGCCAATAGTTACTGCCTGTGAAAAAGATTCAGTCACAGCATCTATAGCTTGTTTGTTGTTCGTAAAACCGGTAGCAATTGTTTCACCTTTTTTTACAGAATCTCCAATCTTCTTTTTAAGAACAAATCCTGCCGCCGGATCAATAGTATCTTCCTTGACTCTCCTTCCCGCACCCAGTTCAACGGATGCCATCCCAATTTCATAAGCATCCATAGCGCTCACGAAGCCATCACGCTTCGCCTTGATGGTGAAATCATGGTCTGCTTTCGGGTATTTACCGGGATTATCCATCAATCTGCGATCACCCTCCTGGGCATCCACCAGTTTTTTCCAGGTCTCCATAGCCCGCCCTTTTGTAATGGCCTGTTTGCTCTTTTCAATACCTTCCGAAACAGTTGAAGCTTTGCCACCCAGATAGATCATCGTGCCGGCCAATTGGTGAGTCACTGTCATTACATCACCCGGACCCTTGCCATTTAAAGCATCAATTGACTCTTCCACTTCCAACCAGTTTCCAATCTTATAACCAAGCGGCTGATTCATATTACTCAGATAGGCAATGGTCTCCTTGCCAAAGCTTTCGCCGATATTCACCAACGTTTCAGCCAGCTCTTTAGCCTCTTCTATGGTTTTCATAAAGGCACCCGACCCGAATTTTACATCAAGTACCAGTGCATCAATGCCTTCTGCAAGCTTTTTACTCATGATACTTCCTGCGATCAGTGGAATAGATTCCACAGTGGCGGTAACATCACGAAGGGCATACAGCCGCTTGTCAGCAGGGGCAATATCTTCAGTAGCACCCGCCATTACCATATGACACTCTTTTAATATGCTGCGATATCTCTCTAGACTGATATCGACCTCAAAACCTGTAATGGATTCCAGCTTGTCCAATGTACCACCTGTATGCCCCAGCCCTCGACCTGAAATCATGGGAACCGGAACGCCGCAGCTTGCCACAATCGGGGCGAGGATAAGAGATAACTTGTCCCCCACGCCCCCTGTCGAGTGCTTATCCACTTTTTTGCCGGGGATATCGCTCAAATCCAGCACCTTGCCCGAGTGCAGCATCGCACCGGTCAAGGCAGAAGCTTCGTCATTGTTCAGCCGGTTCAGGTATGCCGCCATCAAGAAAGCGCTCATCTGATAATCGGGCAGCTCATCACGGGTGTACTGTTTCACAAGGTATTCAATCTCTTCTTTGGATACTTCCTTGCCTTCTCTCTTTTTACGAATTATGGATACGGGATTAAAGCTCTTTTTCGACATATAGGCTAATGAAAAGGATTAAAATTCGATACAAATTGAGGTATATTGGGAGCAAATGTACAAATGATCTGCCAAAATATTATCATGATTACCGTATTTGCTGATAAGTACCTTTATAACATTGAACAACTTCTCCCTGAAAGCTGTAATCTAAAATTATACAACCCTTCACAAGGTATTCCTGAAGACCTGGATAATGCTGATGCACTGCTTATCCGAACAGTCAACAAAATTGACAGAAACCTCATTGACCGGCTTCCCAAAAGTCTGCAGTTCATAGCCACCGGTTCAGCAGGAACAGACCATGTTGACCTTGAGTTATTGAAAAAAAGAGATATTGCATTTGGCGATGCCGCAGGCTGCAACAGTCGTTCCGTTGCCGAATATGTTGTCACATCCCTTTTATTGTGGATGGAAGACATCGCGAAAACCCCGAAATCCCTTACTGTCGGTATTATTGGTAAGGGAAATGCAGGAACAGAAGTTGACCGGTTATTAAATAGTCTAGGCGTAAGCACGATTTGTTATGATCCTCCAAAAGAAAAAAGAGAAGAGAATTTTACTTCAGCAAACCTCGAAGATGTACTCTCGGCTGATGTTCTATCTTTTCACACCCCTCTGGAACACCGAGGGGTTTTTGCCACCTATCACTGGCTGGATGAAGACAAACTGGACTCAAATCACTATGACCTTATAATTAACACCTCAAGAGGGGGAGTAATTGACGAACAGGCATTACTCAAAGCATATATAAAGGGATCTGTAGAAAATTTCATCATCGACGTGTGGGAAAATGAACCCCTCTTTAATGACCTCATCGCCGAAAATGCATTCCTAAAAACCCCTCACATCGCCGGATACTCCAGACAGTCAAAATTGCGAGCCACGCAAATGATTGTTGATTCGATGTGCAAGCACTTTGGACTGGAAGTTCCTGATACCGATTCAAGTTCGAACAATGAGGGCCTTAAACTCACAAATAATTCACTAAAATCGGCACAGCTATCCGATGTACTCTGTAAAATTCATCCCATCAGGGAATATGAAAAGAGGTTGAAGCGTCTGATCGGACTCCCTCCTCAAAAGAAAGAGCCCGGTTTTAACACTCTACGCTCAGAATTCCCACTAAGAAACGAATACAGATACCTTTCTCTTCCCGATTTTCTGCTTAAAGAGTTTCCTCTGATCCGGAAACTCAGCAGCTGAATCCCTCTCAAAACTTATATTTTAAGGTAGATTTTAGCATTAAGCTCAATTTCTACAATAATATATAAGACTATTTGCCATAAGCATTGCATTTATATACCTTTGCGCGTAGGTATTACTACCTAGATATTATACGCTAGGTATAAAAGGAGTCATAATAAGTAACTGAGGTTATTTTTAAATCCCCGAAGCATCTTGCCCTTCACTCACGCGATGGGGGACCTCTATATCTACTTAACTCTTTTCTACGCCCATCTAACCACTTTATCACTAAAACATTAATTAAATGGAGTCATCATGTTACATAGGATACTAAAATCAGTATTACTGCTGGTGGCGGCCTTTACATTTGGTGCATCGAGCATCATGGCCCAAACCGGTACCATTGAAGGAACAGTCACTGACGAGCAGACCGGCGAAGTTCTGCCCGGAGTGAATGTTTTTATTCCCTCTCTAAATAAGGGGGCTGCGACAACCTCGGAAGGTACATATACCATCGAGGATGTCCCCTATGGTACTTACGAGCTACGATTCAGCTTTGTAGGATACCAGGAATTAACCCAATCAGTAACCGTAGACGAATCAACGGAAACCATAGATGTTTCGCTGGCATCATCCGAGCGCATGCTTGGTGAGGTTTTTGTAACGGCTTACGGTATTGAGCAAACCGAAAACGAACTGCCTTATTCCGCACAAAAAGTGGACGGAGATGTAATTTCCGAAAGCAGAAGCGATAATTTTATGACTTCGCTCAGCGGACGCGTTGCCGGTCTGAAAGTGAATCAGACAAACGGCATGGGCGGTTCAACAAATATCGTAATGCGCGGTTATAAATCAATTTCCGGTGATAACCAGGTACTTTTCGTCGTTGACGGAGTGCCCTATTCCAACCAGGAATTTAACGATGCCGGTGTCGAAGAAGGTTTTGCCGGTTATGACTACGGTAACACTGCCGTTGATATCAATCCCGACAATATTGCATCGGTCAACGTTATGAAAGGCCCTGCCGCTGCAGCATTATACGGATCACGCGCTTCCAACGGTGCTGTGGTTATTGAAACCAAATCCGGTCAAAAAGGCCAGCGTCAAGTTGACGTAACCGTTAACTCAAGTGTCGGTATCAGCCGTGTTGACCCAAATACCTTCGTTGATTACCAAGACAAGTATGGCGGAGGTTACATTCCTGTGTTTTCACAACAGGATGTTGACGGTGACGGTACGGACGATAATGTTGTACGTCATCAGGATGATGCCTCATTCGGACCGCGTTTTGACCCTAATTTGATGGTTTACCAATGGGATGCTTTTGTTGAAAGCAGTCCTAATTTCGGTCAGCCGACCCCTTGGGTTCCTGCTGAAAACGGACCGATGAGTTTCTTTGATACGGGTTTCAACACCAAGAATAGTATCATGATCGACGGCGGTTTTGATAGAGGCCACTATTCTCTTGGTTATAATCAGTCGAACACAACCGGCATACTACCGAACAGTAAGCTTGATAATCACAAGCTCAATTTTGCTGCCGGTTATGATGTAAGTGAAAAACTGACGGTGGATGCTTCCATCCAATATACTAAGACGGAAGGCCGGGCGAGACCTTCAACCGGTTACGGTACCATTTTTAGTGAATTCCGTCAATGGTGGGCAACCAACGTTGATATTGAAAAGCAACGTCAAGCTTATTTCAGAAATCGAAATAACAATACATGGAACTGGGCCCCGGGGCAAGCGGGAGACAGTCCCATTTATTGGAATAATCTTTTCTGGGATCGATACGAGAACTATGAAACTGATGAGCGGGATCGTTATTTCGGTTACGCCGAAGCCCGATATGACGCAGCCGACTGGCTGAGTTTCACCGGTCGAGTGGCTATTGACAGTTATAGTCAAATGATCGAAGAGCGTCAAAATAAGCAGAGTGTAGGAGTACCAAGCTACACGCAACGACGCCAGAACTTTACGGAATACAATTATGACTTGCTGGCTAATTACAACAAACAGCTTACCGAAGCACTCGGTATAAGCGGTGTAGTCGGTATGAATATCCGGCGAAATAAAACTGTAGGAATTACCGCTCAAACAAATGGCGGATTGGTCGTACCGGGACTGTATTCCCTGGATAACTCCATTAACCAAATCCAGTATCCCAACGAGACCGATCGGCAGCTTGGCGTAAACGGTTACTTTGCCAGCTTGAATATTAATTACAATGACTACCTGAATATTGAGCTTACAGGCAGAAGAGATAAATCTTCCAGCTTGCCGGATGGTGAGAATATCTATTACTATCCTTCAGCTTCAGCCGGATTCGTATTTAGCGAATTCCTGGATATAGAGTGGCTGGACTTCGGTAAAATTCGCGGTAGCTGGGCTGAGGTAGGTAACACCGCACCACCTTATAGTATTGAGGACACCTTTGGGCGTCCTGCAAACTTTGGTAATGCGGCGCTTTACACCCTGCCTACAACCAAGAATAATCCCGACCTGAAACCTGAGCGTACCAAGAGTTGGGAAGTTGGTTTACAGATGAGCTTCTTCAACGATCGATTCAGATATGATCTCAACTACTATGATCAGAATACACTGAATCAGATTCTCGCTACCGAGGTATCACGAGCTTCCGGCTACGAAGCTAAGTTCGTGAATGCAGGTAATGTTGAAAACCGAGGTATTGAGCTGACCATCACCGGTCGACCGATAGTTTCCCAGGATTTTGCCTGGACCACAACGGTTAACTGGAGTAAAAATATCAACAAGGTTAAAGCTCTCGCGCCAGGAATCGATAACTACCAGCTTGCTTCACCACAGGGTGACGTCACGATTAGTGCAGCACTGGGCGAGCCATATGGTGCCATTCGAGGTTCCGATTATATCTATCACGAAAACGGAGAACCCATTGTTGATCCGTCAACCGGATTCTATCAAACAACAAGTACCTCCAATAACATAATCGGTAACATGAATCCCGACTGGACCGGTGGTATTTCAAATCGATTCAACTACCAGAACTGGTCTTTCAACTTCCTTGTCGATGTGCGATGGGGAGGAGATATATTCTCGCTTGACCAGTACTATGGTCAAGGTACAGGACAGTATCCTGTAACCGCAGCGATAAATGACAACGGAATGAATGTTCGTGATCCGGTCTCAGACGGCGGTGGTGTAATCCTTGACGGAGTAAGTCCTGACGGATCACCAAATGACGTATATGCGCCTGCCAGTAATTACGCTGGTGCATTCGGATGGATCAATAACCCAAGTGCACACTTCATCTATGATGGAAGTTATGTCAAGCTTCGGGAAATGGGTCTTACCTATAACCTCCCGCAAAGCGTGATTAACAAGATTGGGGTACTTAGATCCGCTTCTGTTTCAGCAGTAGGGCGCAACTTGTGGATCATCCACAAGAACCTGCCGCACGCCGATCCTGAACAGGGAATTGTAGCCGGTAACGTACAAGGTTACCAGGGTGCCGTTCATCCGGCGACGAGAGAATTTACCTTTAATCTGAAACTGAGGTTTTAGAGATGAATACTATGAGAAAGCTTATAATACCACTAGTTTTATTTGCACTGGTATTAGGTTCCTGCGAGGATGAATTGACTAGCCTCAATAACAATCCTAAGGATCCTTCTGATGTACCAGGAGAAACGCTGTTTTCAAACGCCCAGGTAAGCCTGGGAACGTACCTGAACAGTCCAGATATCAACTCAAATATTTTCAAGCTGATATCTCAGTACTGGGCTTCCACTACTTACGCAACGGAGTCCCAGTATGAGTTGACTACACGAGCTATACCATCCAATCTTTGGGAAGAACTTTATACAAATGTTCTCAAAGACTTGGATGAAGCCGAAAGACTGATCGAAGAAAATCAGTTCATCGATGATGATGTTAAGGCAAATCAACTTGCCACAATAGAAGTGCTCAAAGTGATGACCTACTATGAGCTGGCAACTGTATTCGGTGATATCCCTTATTCAGAGGCGCTTGATCCGGAAAATACACAACCGGCTTATGAGGATGATCAGGCCATTTTTCAGGACCTGCTGACTCGACTGAATACTGCTATCGGCAACTTTAATACAGCCGCCGGTGGATTCGGTTCATCAGATGTCTTTTATGACGGCGATGTAGCTCAGTGGGTGAAATTTGCCAACTCCCTGAAGATGCGTCTTGGCATAACTATTGCTGATGTCAATGCTTCAGCAGCGCAAACCGCGATTGAAGAAGCATCACCAAATGCTTTCCAAAGCAACGCGGATAATGCCATCATTCCGTTCCAGTCAGCGCCACCGCACACAAACCCTCTATGGGAAGCTCTTGTGCAAAGCGGACGTAATGACTATGTACCAGCCAACACGGTGGTAGATACCATGAATGCACTGGACGATCCGCGCCGATCTATTCACTTTACTCAAATTGAAGGTGAATACGTTGGCGGTATATACGGCACTACGAATGAATATGAAGATTTCTCACACTTCGGATCCGTTATCAAGCAACCTGCCTTTGAAGGCATGATCCTTGAATATGCCGAAGTTGAGTTCATTCGCGCTGAAGCCAACCTGAGAGGATGGCTAACCGGTACTCCCGCCCAGGCGCAGACGCATTACGAAAATGCA
Organism: Halalkalibaculum roseum; assembly: GCF_011059145.1. Classification (NCBI taxonomy): domain Bacteria; kingdom Pseudomonadati; phylum Balneolota; class Balneolia; order Balneolales; family Balneolaceae; genus Halalkalibaculum; species Halalkalibaculum roseum. Next base: position 634,821 of record NZ_JAALLT010000003.1, read on the forward strand.
GTTCGTGCCGACATGGACTACTGGGGAGTAAGCAGCAGTGAGGCTGATGACTACCTGGCACAGGTTGGAGGACCCGCAGCGTTCCCTATTACAGGAACCATGGAAGAGCAGATGAATGCCATCGCAACACAGAAGTGGCTCGGACTCTATCTACAGGGACTCCAGGCTTGGACCGAGTGGAGACGACTCGACTATCCGATCTTCAACGTTCCGCCAGAGCCTCAGGGACTTACCTACGGAGATATTCCGTCCAGGTTCACCTATCCGGTAGATGAGCAAAACCTGAACCAAAGCAATTACGAAGCTGCGGCTCAGGCCATTGGCGGTGATGAACTGACAACTCAATTATTCTGGGACGTGAACCCACCATCTAACTAAAAGTATTATAGTTAGATAACCTCAGGGGCCCGATACTCTCGGGCCCCTTTTTTTATTGCCATAGTTTTCCACCGTAGTTTTTTGCCACGGATTTGCACGGAATAGAATTTTAAAAATCAAATGAAATGCTGTGTTAAGCGTCCACGCTTGAAATAATAAAGTCTTAAGCGTGGACGCTTAACACAGCTAAAAACCTTTACTAATCCACGGCAAATAAATCCAGCGCGGTTTTTGAGGTGCGGGAGGCTACTTCATCTAAAGATTTGTCCATGACTTTCGCCAGTTTTTCGGCGGTGTATTTAACAAAAGCCGGTTCATTACGTTTTCCCCGTTTTGGACTCGGGGCAAGATAAGGGGCATCAGTTTCGAGTATCATTTTATCCAAGGGCAGTTCTGCCACAGACTTGTCGACACCGGCATTCTTAAAAGTAAGCACACCACCGATGCCCAATAATAACCCAAGGTCAATAGCCCGTCTCCCCTCTTCTACGGTCCCATTGAAACAATGCCAGATTCCCTCCAGATTGCCATCCTGTTCCTCCTCAATGATATTCAGCATATCTTCAGTGCTATCACGGTTGTGTAAAATGACCGGTTTTCCTACAGATTTGGCTACCGTGCAATGTATAATGAGACTCTCTTTCTGCTCCTTCTTATACTCGTCGCTCCAGTAGTAGTCCAACCCGGTCTCTCCAACAGCTCGTATATCCTCACGACTGCAGTAGTCAGTCAATTCCTCATCCGTAGTTTGCACACCTTCATTGATTTCGGTTGGATGAATGCCCGCCATTTTATAAAAAGATATGGAAGGATGGCTGAGTCTTTCCATCTTGCCCAGCGAATCAAAATTGATTGCAGGCATAATAATCTTGGTAACTCCGGCTTTCGAGGCCCGCTCCAGGACCTCATCTAAATCGTCCTCAAACTGTTCCAGGTAGATATGGCAATGGGTATCGACTAGCATGATATTTATTATTTAGAAACTAAATTCTCAGACAGGAAATATTTCATGGAATTAACCGGCAGCAAACTGCAATTGACAAACAGATCCTAACTGAGAGATCCGAATTTTAGAACCATTGAGTTTCGTATTTCAGAAACTGTTAATTATTCCGAGTGAAACTCAACCAGTCGGTCCATAGGTTTGCGAACAAACAAGCCGGGTGTCATGCCGTTTTCCCTTAGAATCTCTTTTATCATTTCCTGGTGAGCGGAGGCTACAGATCCGATAAAACGCACCTCATATTTTTGTGCGTCAGGATATTTCATAACTATCCTTGTGATGAAGTTCTCAAAACCTTCATGCAGCATATTCTTAATAAAGGGATGGTCGGGATGCTCCCCAAGGAAGGCCCCATAAGATGCTATAAAACGACTCTTTTGTGGATTGTCGTATAATCCTTTGGTGATATAATCGAGTGACATATCGTATTTCTCTTCGAGATCATCGATCAGATCGTCGGGTATCTCATAACGGAAATAGCTGTTGATCAGCTTTTTGCCAAAGTACCCGGCGCTTCCTTCATCACCTAAAATAAAGGCAAGTGACGGGATATGTTTCACAATCTTTTCCCCATCATACAAGCAGGAATTCGACCCGGTTCCCAGGATACATGCGATCCCTGCATCGTGGAAAAAACAAGCACGTGCCGCCCCAAGCAGATCGTGATAGACATGAATAGAGGCTTTTTTAAAGCGATTTTTTAATGCATCATGAACAATGCCTTTCTTCTCTTCACTGTCACATCCGGCGCCGTAAAAATAGATATGTTCAACCTCATCGGAAGAAACTTTTGGCTTGAGACTGTTCATCACCACACTTTGTATACTACCCGTTGTGTGATAATAGGGATTCAAGCCTTCCGTGGCTATTTTGGTAATCCCGTCCTCACCTTTTAAACACCATTCTGTTTTTGTTGCCCCGCTGTCAGCAATAAGAATACTCATTGATCACCTTTTTTCTTTTAGATTTCAGAGTCAAATCTTAGCAAATTCCGTCACTACCTGCAAAAGTTGATAGGCATAGAGACTGAAGAAATTTCTGCCTATCATTACCGAATGACGCAATGTATTAAAAAAAGACCTGTTGATGAAACTAACCTACAGTAATTATCTGAAAATCGATGAGCTGCTCTCACTGCAGGAATATCGATCCAAAACAAAAGAGCATGACGAGATGCTCTTTATCATCATCCACCAAACCTACGAGCTCTGGTTTAAACAAATACTTCACGAATTCGACAAGCTAAGGAAAGATCTGCATCGAGGAGAAACATGGAATTCCGTAAAAACCATGCGCCGTGTGCTGACCATCTTAAAAACCATGGTAGCCCAGGTAGACATCCTTGAAACCATGACGCCGTTGGAGTTCAACAGCTTCAGAGGTTTTTTGGATGAGGCCAGTGGTTTTCAATCTGTGCAGTTCCGGGAGGTAGAGATTTTATGCGGACTGAGATCTACTCATATACTGAAAGTACATGACAACCAGCCTGACTATGTGGAGCGTATGGAAGAAAGAATGGAAGAACCCACGCTCTGGGAAAGTTTTTGTACATACCTGCAGCAAAAAGGCTACGAGGTGGAAGATCCAGTAAGAAAACATGAAAACGGTTTGCTTTATGACTCCAATGAAAAGCTGCAGCAAACCCTGATAGAAATTATGAAAAATGATCCCGAAACGGCGATGCTTTGCGAACTGTTCGTTGACTTTGATGAAGGTATGCAGGAGTGGAGGTACCGTCATGTTAAGATGGTTGAACGAACCATCGGCAACAAAATGGGAACCGGCGGATCAGACGGCGTCGGCTACCTGAGAAGCACCCTTCACCAAAGAATCTTCCCCGACCTCTGGGAGATAAGATCGGAGATCTAATTTTTACTCTGTGAAACTCTGTAATCTTTGTGTCACTCTGTGAAATAACTGTTACACAGAGCTGCACAGAGGACTCACAAAGTTACTCAAAGAACCTTGACCAAATGAATGAAATAGACCAATTAGCCAATAAACTAGCTTCCCACTATTCTCACTTTGACGTATCCAATCGCCTGCTCTTTTCCGGGCACTCCCACCAGGCTTGGCCGGATGTAGCCCTTGAAGGTTTGGAAGAATCGTTCTACACCGCGGCCCGGGAAGTCGACACCAAATGGGATACCGCATTCGAAAAAGCCGAAATATTAAGGGAATATCTTCGCAATTTCTATGACGATCCTGAGGGATATTACTGTCTGGCAGAAAACACCCATCTCCTGCTCGTCTCTTGGCTCTCAAGCTATGACTTGAAGAACAAGCCAAAAGTAATTACCACGGATGCCGAATTTCACTCCATGTACCGACAGTTGCACCGACTGGAGGAAGAGGGACTACAGGTAGAGATGGTCGATGTAGAATCAGAGAATATTGTCAGTGATATCAGCAACAAAATTGACCAACAAACCTCAGCAATCATGCTGTCAAGGGTCTATTTTGAAACGGGTCTGATCAACCGGCGCATTGATGAGATAGCTGACATCGCCCGGGCCAACGAGATCCCTCTGCTGATAGACGATTATCACGGCACCAACGTTTCTCCCCTATCCCTGCGCGAGCACAATCTTGATGATGTTTTCATACTGATCGGTGGGTACAAATACCTGCAGTGGGGAGAAGGGAATTGTTTCCTGAGATTCCCAAAAAATTGTGAGCTGCGTCCAGCCATTACCGGCTGGTTTGCCTCCTTCAGTACCCTCGATCAGCCACGCGACGACCAACCGGTCTCTTTTGACCAGGGAAACCAGCGATTCGCTACCGGGACGCATGATCCCGCCTCTCAATTCCGTGCGGCAAAAGTGGTGGAGTTTTTCCGAGAGCACGATCTTAGTCCTGAAACACTGGAAAACCAGTACCGTGCACAGGTAGGTCTGTTAAGGAAGTTGTTTCAGGAGAGGCACTTTGATCCGGAGATTATCCGTTTGCGACATACCCAGCCTATTTCTGACAACGGCGGATTCCTGGCCCTGCAATCTCCGAAAGCCAGGGAGATTCGAGCGGCGCTGTTGGAGAGGGATGTATTCACGGATGCCCGTGGAGATATCTTACGCCTCGGTCCGGCGCCCTACACCACCACTGCCCAAATCGAACAAGCCATCGACGCCCTCGCAGAAAGTGTCAAAGACCTGAAGAATTAATGTAAGTTTTATCTATCTCAGCGGTCTTACTAGAAAAGCTCTGAGCATCTCTGTGCAAACTCTTGGAAACTCTGTGTAACAGTAGTAGCACTGAGTTGCTCAGAGTATCCACAGAGTTTAACGGAGACAAACTTGAAACTAAATGATATCACTGATAGCATAATTGGAGCTGCCATTGAAGTTCATAGAAAACTTGGGCCGGGCCTTCTAGAATCAGCGTACCAAAGATGCATCTTTTATGAATTGAATAGAAAGGGTTTTAAAATTCGAGAAGAAGTTCCAATGCCTATTATTTATAAAGATGTACATCTTGATCACGGTTATCGAATGGATTTATTAGTAGAAGAAAAGGTAGTTGTTGAAATTAAAAGTGTTGAAAGTTTTACTGATGTACATATCGCACAACTACTGACCTATTTAAAACTAGGTAATTACAAGTTAGGTCTTCTTATAAACTTTAATGTCACCCTACTTAAACATGGGATCAAAAGAATAATAAAATGAATAGCTTTTTTGCCATTTATTAGGACGGGTGACACGATGTTGTCAGCTTAAATTAATATATTCACCCAAACGAATTTAAAAGAACCTCAAACACTACCCATATGTCAGATAACAACGATAGAGAAAAAGCGCTCGATATGGCCATCGGCCAGATTGAAAAGCAGCATGGCAAAGGAACCATCATGCGGCTGGGCGATGAAGCCATCAACAATGTCGATGCCATTTCCACCGGCTCCATCATGGTCGATTATGCTCTTGGAGTTGGTGGGGTGCCTCGCGGTCGTATCACCGAGATCTACGGACCTGAAGCCAGCGGTAAAACAACGCTGGCCATGCACGTCATCGCCGAAGCCCAAAAGGCCGGCGGGTATGCAGCGTTCGTCGACGCCGAGCACGCTTTTGATCCGAAATATGCCAAGAACCTGGGAATCAATACCGATGAGCTGATCATTTCCCAGCCCGACAGCGGGGAGCAGGCACTTGAAATTACTGAAACTCTTATCCGCTCTGCGGCACTCGACGTTATTGTTATTGACTCTGTTGCCGCCCTGGTACCACGTGCCGAACTGGAAGGTGAAATGGGTGACTCACACATGGGTCTGCAGGCACGACTGATGTCACAGGCGATGCGTAAAATCACCGGTATCATCAGCAAGACACGAACCTCCTGTATTTTTATCAACCAGATTCGTGAGAAAATTGGCGTTATGTTCGGCAACCCGGAAACCACTTCCGGCGGACGAGCACTGAAGTTCTACTCTTCTGTTCGTATGGATATCCGCAGGATCGGCTCCCTGAAGCAGGGGGATGAAGTGGTCGGTAACCGCACCAAAGTTAAGGTGGTTAAAAACAAGGTTGCACCGCCTTTCAAGGTTGTGGAATTCAATATCATGTACGGCAAAGGAATCTCCCGCATTGCCGAACTACTTGACCTTGCTGTTGAGTTCGACATCATAGAGAAAAGAGGCAGCTGGTACCGATACGACGGTGAACCAATCGGTCAGGGTAGTGACAATGCCATAGAATTCCTCGAATCGGATCCTGAACTTACTGAACAAATTGAGGAGACGATACGCGCTGAGATGAATCCCGATGACAGCGGTTCTGAAAAGAAGAAAGCCGGCAAGTCGGAAGATGACGACGAAAAAGCAGAAGAAAGTGACGATTAATATTGCCTGTTGAACCTAATCAAGAACTTCCGGCCAGGATAACTTCGATATCCGTCCAAAAGAAAAATAAGGAGCGGTACTCAATTTATGTCGAAGAAGGTTTTCTGGTCGGGGTTTCTGAATCTACGCTCATCGACCTGAAACTGGCAAAGGGCGTTGAGGTTACTCCCCAGTTGTTCCAAAAGATACAGCGTGAGGAGGGTCGTTTTGCCATCAAATCCTATATTCTGAAACTGCTCGGCAGACGTGACCATGCACGTAAGGAGCTGCTTACCAAGGCCCGGAAGAAAGACTATCCCGAAGAAGTGGTCATAACCATTCTTGATGAGTTGGAAGAAAAGGGATATATCAATGAAGAGAGTTTTGCTGAAAAGTTTACTGCAGATAAATTTAACCTGAATCAGTGGGGACCATCAAAAATTAAAGCTCATCTGTATAAGAAAGGGATCTCTTCACATATCATTGAGAAATCCATTGCCAATTACTTTGAAGATGTAGAGCTTAAGGAAACCTATAAAAATTTGGTTTTAAAGCGGAAAAGACGATTTTTGAAAGAGGAGAATCTGCTAAAACGAAAGAAGAAGATATTTGATTATCTCAACAGAAAGGGGTTTAAACCCAACAGTATCTTTAAGCACATGGATGAACTGATGGATATGGTGTCTGAATGAGAAATATTACGCTAGAAAAAGTAGTACGATTTATTGTCGGTTTTGCGGGGCTTACACTGGTAAGCCTGTTGCTCTACAACTACGGCACACTGGTAGGTTATGCCATCATTGCGATAATACTCACCTACATTCTGGATCCTATAGTCAGTAAAATGCAGGCTGGGGGATTAAATCGCACGCTAGCCATTACGCTTACACTAAGTACCCTCATTCTGTTGCTGGTTTGGATCTCAACGAATATCATACCGATTGTTGCAAACCAGATGGTGGAACTGGCCGGACAGCTGAACATCCAGAATATTCAAAATATTGCTTCGCAAATTGAAAACCGGCTCACCCAGGAGTTTACCTTTTTGCCCGAAGGCTTTCTACGTGACAATCTTACCCAGGTCGTCGAAAACCTGCTGGATGTCGGACAGCTGCCCTCAGCCTTAAGTAATATCATTGGCATATTTACAAACCTTTTTGCTGCATTCCTGGTAATACCTTTTGCCACCTTCTTTTTTCTAAAAGACGGCAGCAAAATACGCCGGGATATACTGAAACTGGTACCTAACAAATATTTTGAAACGGCCCTCAGTCTGATTGACAAGATTGAAACACGTCTGGGCGTTTATTTTCGAAGCGTGTTGCTTCAGAGTATCCTGGTTGCTTTTTCGTCCTGGCTTGCACTCACCATAGTTGGACTGGAAAATGCACTATCGGTTGGAATTGCCGTGGGTTTGGCTAACACCATCCCCTATTTCGGTCCGATAATCGGCTATATACTTTCCATCATCGTTTCGATCATTGAAATCGGTGACTTTTCACTGGTGCTCCCCTGTATTATTGCTATCCTCTTTGTACAGCTTCTGGATAATGTGGTTTTCCAGCCGCTGATATTTTCTCGATCTGCTGACATTCATCCGGTCGCTATCCTCTTTATCATCATGATAGGTGCCGAAACGGCCGGTATACTAGGCATGCTCATTGCTATACCAATTGCCACGACCATTAAGATCACTATCAATCAGGTCAGCTGGAGCCTCAACAACTACTACGTGTTCAGAACCTCCGATACCCGTACTAGCTGACGTAACCTGACACCTTTTGGATGCGATAAATAAAAAATCGCTCACTTTACAAACCGGTGACGGATTACGCCTGACTGCAACCTTATTTGAGCCATCCTCAGAAACAAACGGCGATGTTCTGGTCATTGCTTCAGCTTTGGGCGTTCCCCGATACTTCTACTTCAAGTTTGCCGGTTTTTTAGCTTCCAAAGGCTTCTCAGTGATTACCTTCGATTATCGCGGAATATATGAATCACGCAAGGTAGCTCGTTCAGGATCAGAGATGACTATGGATGAGTGGGGAAAATTTGATATTGAAGCAGCTCTGAAATATGCTTTGGATAAACTGAATAGCAAAAGGCTGTTATATATGGGTCATAGCTGCGGTGGCCAACTTTTGGGTCTGGCACCCTCATGCACTGAAATTGATCGCATTGCTTTCGTAGCTTGTCAGTTGGGCTACTGGAGGCTTTGGCCGTGGCCGTTGAGCTATGGAGTTCTCATGACCTGGCAAACTATCTCCTTCATGGTGCCTTTCTTTGATTACCTGCCGACCAGAAAGATGGGCATCTCATCACTCAATCTACCTAACGGAGTAGCCGAACAGTGGTCGAAGTGGGGCAAGACTAAGGATTACCTCTTCAATGATGACCTTGGTCTAGACACCTCGCTCTATAGAAAACTTGATAAACCCTTGCTCTCTTACCATTTCAGTGATGATAAACTGTTCGCACCTGAGGCATCGGTTGATGCCCTGCTAGCCAAATACGAACAGGCAACCGAAACTAGGAGAGAAATTGAGCCTGCAAATATTAAAGCAAAAAGTATAGGTCATTTCGGTTTCTTCAAGGAGCGGTTTAGAGAGACTCTATGGAGGGAAACACTGGTATGGTTCGAAAACAAAGATGCAGATCATATCAGGTAAATAGCCCTTAAAATCTATTTATTTTTACGTATCTTTGCGCCCGAACAAGCTCATAATCAAACCATCAACTCCTTTTTTGAAGCACATCGTCGTTTTTGCTTCCGGTTCCGGGACAAATTTCCAAGCTCTTATTGATGCGATTGAATCCGGCAAAATCAATGCACGGATCACCGGATTGGTTACCAATAAATCGGGTATACAGGCACTGGAAAGAGCTCACAAACACGATATCGACACCTTCACTGCAAAGCCTTCTTCTTTTAGAACTCAGAAGGACTACATTCAATCTCTCTTAACAAAATTGGAAGAGTGGGAAACCGACCTGATCGTCCTGGCAGGATACATGATCAAGGTACCTGTAGAAATTATTGAAGAATATTCAGGAAGAATAATAAACATCCATCCTTCTCTCCTGCCAAAATATGGAGGAAAAGGATTTTACGGGATCAAGGTACACGAAGCCGTTCTTGAGAATAATGAAAATGAGACAGGCTGTACTGTACACCTGGTAACCGAAGAATACGATAAAGGTCCTGTTCTGGGTCAGATCAAAGTGCCTGTAAAAAGCTCAGACAATCCAGAAAGCCTCGCCAAGCGGGTTCTAGAAAAAGAACATGAGCTACTCACCAAAGTTGTCGACGAAATGATTAATGAATTGAATCCAAAAACATATAATTAACTGTGTCTTTACAACCCCTTTCTGAACTCCCTCAAAAACCATTAAAAATTAATCGTGCGCTATTATCGGTTTCCGATAAATCAGGATTGATCCCGCTCGCCCGTACGCTGCATGAACAAAATGTTGAACTTATCTCAACCGGTGGAACAGCACAGAAAATCAGAGAGGCGGGAATACCGGTCAAGGATGTTTCCGAAATTACCGGTTTTGAAGAGTGCCTGGACGGTCGGGTGAAAACCTTACACCCCAGAATTCATGGGGGCTTGTTGGCAAGAACCAGTCATCAGCCGGATATAGATGAAATACAGGAACTGGGTATTGAACCCATCGAGCTCGTGGTTGTAAACCTGTACCCTTTCAAAGAAACTATTGATAAACCGGGCTCCACTCCTGCTATTGCTACTGAAAATATTGACATCGGTGGCCCAACCATGATTAGGGCTGCTGCAAAGAATTTTACTCATGTATGTGTGCTTACTTCTCCCGAACAGTACGAAGCCTTCGGAAGTGAACTAAAAGACAAAAAAGATATCAGCTTCAACCTGCGCAGGGATCTTGCACGTCGAGCATTTAATCATACCGCCGAGTATGATGCCCATATTGCGAATTACTTTAATACGCTCACCGGAGAGGAGACCCCTTCGCAACTCAATATTTCACTACCGAAATCACAAGATTTAAGATATGGAGAAAATCCTCATCAAAAAGCAGCGGTATATGGACACCAAAATGAATTTATAGATTGTTTCCATGGAAAGCAGCTGAGCTACAATAATTTCCTGGATGTAGATGCCGCATTGAATTTAATTGCCGACTTTCAGGATTCCGATCCTACCTGTGCCATATTCAAACACACTGTACCCTGCGGTATTGCCACAGATGACACACTTGCAACCGCCTGGCGCAAAGCATTTGCCACGGATACTATGTCACCCTTTGGAGGAATTGTTACTGTCAATAGGGAGCTGGATATCGACATAGCTAAAGCGATTGATGAAATCTTTACCGAGATTATCATCGCTCCCTCCTACTCCCCGGAGGCCAAAGAGCTGCTGACCCAAAAGAAAAACCGGCGTCTCATTCGTATCAAAAAACAGGTTAATGTAAGTGGGAACAGGCAATTTAAATCCATCTTCGGTGGTGCACTGAGCCAGGAAGCCGATATCACGGCTATTGATTTTGATGAATTTAAAACGGTTACAAAACGCAAACCAACACAGCAGGAGAAAAAAGACCTACTTTTTGCATGGAAAGTCGTGAAGCATGTTAAGTCAAATGCTATTGTTTATGCCCGCGACGGCCAGACGATCGGCATCGGTACCGGACAGACAAGCAGGGTGGAATCCTCTGAAATTGCAATCGCTAAAGCCAAGCAGGAAGGTTTGAAACTGGAGGGTACTGCTATTGCCTCCGATGCCTTTTTCCCATTTGCAGATGGTGTCGAAGCGGCGGCAGAGGCAGGAGCAACATCAGTCATTCAGCCCGGCGGAAGTATCCGAGATGAAGAAGTTATTGAAGCCGCAAACAAGCATAATATGACGATGGTATTTACCGGTAAAAGACACTTTCGTCACTAATTGAAAAACGGATTATTTGCGTTTAAGGATTTTATCCATTAATTCGCAAATAGATTCACAATATTGTATTTTCATTCCTAAAATTTGCAAATAATCTATAAGCTATTTAGCACCCCTAAGTAAGCAGCCAACATGAATTATACTACAACTAAACAGAAGAAGGGACAGACCAAAAAGGGATTGTTCGATTGGATGTACACGGACATTGCCATTGATTTGGGGACAGCCAATACCCTTATCTATTCAAGAGACGAAGGCATCGTACTTAATGAACCCTCTATTGTTGCACTCAATATGCAAGACGAGCCGGTTGCTACCGGTCATGAAGCCCGGTTGATGCACGAAAAGACGCATAAAAATATTCGAACGGTTCGACCGCTTCGCGACGGTGTAATAGCTGATTTTGAAGTAGCCGAGCAGATGATCCGCGGGATGATCAATAAGGTTAAAATGAAGTGGTATTCCAGTACTCGGCAGATGGTGGTTTGCGTACCCAGCGGTATTACCGAGGTAGAACGAAGGGCGGTACGCGACAGCGCCGAGCATGCCGGGGCCAAGGAGGTTTACCTGGTTGACGAACCCATGGCAGCTGCTATTGGAATCGGTTTGAATGTTCATGAACCGATCGGAAATATGATTGTTGATATAGGCGGGGGAACCACGGAGATAGCAGTCATCGCACTTTCAGGTATTGTCTATGCACAATCGGTGCGACTTGGCGGTGATGAACTCAATGAAGATATCATCAATTATTTTCGACGCAATCACAACCTTTTGATAGGTGAACGAACGGCAGAAAATATCAAGTGCGAGATCGGTTCTGCAGCACCGCTGGATGAAGAAATTGATATGGTCACCAAAGGGCGTGACCTGGTTAACGGGGTACCCCGAACCCGGCATGTTACTTCAAAAGATGTACGGGAAGCTATCTCGGAATCGGTGAACACTATTGTTGAGTCCATCACGAAATCACTTGAGCAAACTCCTCCCGAACTTTCGGCTGATATACTCGACCGAGGCATCATGCTCACCGGAGGCGGTGCCCTGCTGAAAAACCTGGACAAACTTATTATGGAAACCACCGATCTGCCGGTACACATTGCCGAAGACCCGTTGACTGCCGTCGTTAGAGGAACCGGTGCCATACTCGAGGACCTGGACTATTACCGTACGGTTGTAACCTAAAGAGAGATGAGTAAATGCGATTTCGTTTACCCCGAATAACAGATGCCAAAGACCAGCTGTTGACAGCATTTCTGCTGATCATAGCAATGGTCTTAATGGCCGGGAGATACCAAGGCGGAATCAACAACCTTCGTAAAGCTTCTATCACGCTTTTCAGCTATCTTGAAGAACCGCTTTCTAATATTAGGGTATATCGACAGGCGCTTAAAACCAATACCTATCTTCGAAAGCAAAATGTACTTCTGCTGGATGAGTTAAGCAGACTGCGAGCCGCGGAACAGGAAAATCGTGAATTGCGCTCACTGCTTGAATTTACACGAACCAGCAATCTCAGCTTATATCCCATTCGTATCGTTGGCAAAGAGTTTAATCAAATAAACAACTCCTTGACTATTGATGCGGGTACCGAAAACGAAATCGAAGAAGGTATGCCTGTGGTGTCTGCCGAAGGGCTGGTTGGCAAGGTTATTCTTACCGCGCATGGCTATTCCCAGGTGATGCCCTATCTGAACACCTTATTTAAGGTCAGTGCTAAACTTCAGAATTCCAACGCATATGGAATTGTATCCTGGGATGGGGAAAGTATTTATGAGCTACAGCTGAACTATGTTCCTCAGACAATTCCTGTAGACTCGGGAGAAGTAGTTGTTACGTCAGGCTACAGCAACAATTATCCGCCGGATATTCCAATTGGCACCGTGGTGCGTGTTGAGCCGCAGCAGGGAAAAGAAACACAAAATATCTATGTCCGCCCATTTGTAAACCTTTTTGATATTGCCAAAGGTTTTGTTGTGAAATTTACACCGGATACGACCGTTCAAAATCTAAACGAAGAATTTGAGGATCTTCTTGAATGAATCTTAGGCACCTTAAAGACTTCGGTATTGGCTTAGGATTCGTGGCACTACAGATCGTGCTCTTCAGACATCTCAAGATTTACGAGATGCAGGCAGACATGGTACTCATATACCTCATTTGGTATATGACGCAGAGAGACAGAACCTCAAGTATCATAATGGCAGCTCTGCTTGGTTTTTTCCAGGATGCCTTTCTTGATCTTTGGGGTTTGAATATGTTCTCAAAAACTCTGATTGTTTTCTCGGCATTTAATATAATACCTAAGACAAAAGAAATTAGATTACTGCTTGGACAGGTCTTTCTAAGCATCTTATTGATAACATTGGCCCATAACTTGATATTTTTAGGCCTGAATAGTTTTGTTGAACAATACTCTGCCGAGCTGATGTTCTGGAGGCAGCTGGCAGGCAATAGCATCTATACGGCGATCGTTGGTAGTTTTATCTACCTTTTCCGAACCAGTTAAATTACCCGATGAAGCACAATTCCAAACAGCGTATCCGCACTTCTATTCGAGTGCTCCAGGTGAGCATGCTTACGCTTGGTCTGATTATTTTGGGGAGACTGGTGCAGCTGCAGATTGTAGAGCACGATACCTATAGCCCGCTCAGCCGTAAAAATTCGCTTCGTCAGGAAATTGTCAATCCCGCCAGAGGTTTGATCTATGACCGCAAAGGCCGCCTGATGGTGGATAATGAACCTATCTATTCCATCACCATTACTCCTGCCAATTACGATAATGAGAATACACCAAAACTGGCAGAAATCATTGGCGTACCTGTCGAAGAGGTAGAAAAGCGTGTAAAGGAAGCCAGGGAATACTCCTGGTATCGCTCATCGAGACTGTTTACGGAAGTAGATTTTAAAACATTTTCTCTCATACAGGAAAACATATGGCGGCTACCGGGAATAGAACATCAAATAGAGAGCAAGCGCCATTACCCGATTGATAGCTTAAAAGCTTCGCATGTACTGGGCTACTTGCGTGAAGTTTCAGAAAAAGAATACCTTGAAAAAGATTCCTACAACCTGGGTGATAAAATTGGCAAGAGCGGACTTGAGCTGGTTTATGAAGATAGGTTAAGAGGTGAAATCGGTATTGAGTATATCAAGATCAATGCAATGGGTCAGTCAATGGGCTCTTACCAGAACGGAAGTATTGATGAGTCGCCGGAAAAAGGTAGCGACCTCATAACCACCATTGATGCCGATCTTCAGATAATGGCAGAAGATCTGATGGAAGGTAAAAGCGGTGCAGTGGTAGCGCTCGACCCCAATGACGGAGCCGTACTATCCTTGGTCAGTGCACCGCAATATGAACCCAGAAAGTTGTCGGGTCGGATTGATAGCACCTACTGGCAGTCCATAAATACCGATTCTACCAAACCCTTATATAATCGAGCGATCTCTTCACGTCAGCCTCCGGGCTCTACATTCAAGCCGCTGATGGCCCTGATGGGTATGGAAATGGGACTCATCAATGCCAATACTGAGATAAACAATCCGGGGTACTATTACCGCGGACGGCGTTATAATGATCTTGCTGATCCCGGGAAATACGATGTCGGTAAAGCACTGGAGCAATCCAGCAATACCTTCTTTTTCTGGCTGATGGATAATATGGTAACAAAACGAAGCATCAATCGCTGGAACGACCTCGCCTCCGATTTTGGTCTGGGAAAAACAAACAATATTGACCTTCCCTACGAATCGGCAGGAATTCTGCCTGACAGTACCTACCTGAATCGCGTTCTGGGAGAGGGCAAATGGGGCATCGGCGATATGTTGAGTTTGGGTGTCGGTCAGGGTTTTATGTCGGTATCGCCTTTACAGATGGCGTTGGTGGCAGCTGAAATAGCAAATGGAGGCTACAGTTTACAGCCTCACATAGTACAAAGTATCCGTGAAAGTGACGGTACTGTCAGATTTACCCAGACAGAAAAAAAGAAAATCGAATGGGTGGACCCCTACGAATTGAGCATTGTTAAAGATGGTATGCGAAGGGTGGTCACAGACGGGAGCAGCCGTTGGTATGCCAAACTCGATAGTATTGCTATTGCCGGCAAAACGGGAACTGCCCAGAATCCGCACGGGCGTGATCACGGTTGGTTTATCGGATTTGCTCCTTTAGATAATCCGCAAATTGCGGTTGCCGTACTGGTAGAAAATGCGGGGTATGGATCAATATCAGCCGTACCAATAGCATCTCTGCTAATAGAAAAATATATCTCGGGCAAGATTAAAAGAAACTACGTTTACGATTACGTGAAAAATTTTGAACCTCGTGACAGCAACTCTTCGGATGACGAGGAGACTACCGAGCAGGATTCAACAGTAACCACGACCACAGAAACCACAACAGATATAGATACCCCGAATGAATAACAAGATGAGAGACTTCAGCTGGCCTCTTGTTTTCTTGTGGGTCGGTCTTATTATAGTAGGTCTGGTGGCCATTTATAGCGCCACGCAGGGACCCGTAGCTGAATTTCTCCCTGAATATATACAGGTCAACTTTACCAAACAGCTGATCGCTTTCGGTCTTGCTATAGTGGTTTTAATAGGAATTCAATTTGTAACACCTCGCACTTTCATGGAAGGATCCTATATCTTCTATGCAATTTGCCTGATTTTGATGGTCGTTACGCTATTTTTTGGAAGGGAGGTTAATGGCGCTCGCAGCTGGCTGGATATCGGTCCCATGAATTTCCAGGTAAGTGAGCTAATGAAGGTGGCAACAGTGCTGGCCGTCGCAAACTACCTGACAAGCCAGCGAAACATATCCACTGAGAATCTGCGACACGCGCTTACAGCAGTTATCCTTATTGCAGTTCCAGCTATCCTGGTGGTACTGCAAAATGATACAGGTACAGCTATTGTGTTCTTTGGACTGATACCCGTAATGCTGTTCTGGTCGGGACTCCCGTACGGCGTCTCTCTGTTTATGATATCACCGGCAATAATAGGTTACCTAACCATCATTAACTGGTACTGGGGTCTGCTGGCAGCTATCATACTTACCTTTGCCATTTTCTTCATTCAGCGGCGTACCTGGCTTACCTTTGCATCATTTGTATTCGGACTTATGGTGATCATTGGCATGCAGGTAGCACTTACCGAGGTGTTACAACCGCACCAGCGGGCAAGGATTGAAGCATTTACCAATCCCGCTTTTGACCCACAGGGTGCCGGCTGGAATGTGATTCAGGCTAAGACAGCTATTGGATCCGGAGGGCTTTATGGAAAGGGATTCATGGAAGGAACACAGACACAGTTACGCTTTCTTCCAGAACAGTGGACCGACTTCATATTCTGTGTTATCGGTGAAGAATTCGGGTTTATCGGTGCCTCCTTTGTGACGCTCCTCTTTCTGGCGCTCATATTGAAACTGCTTAACAGTGCCGGCAGTCATAAACATCCATTTGCACAAATGGTCATGGTCGGCGTGACTACCATCTACTTCATTCACTTCTTTATTAATGTAGGAAGTGCCACAGGTTTGTTGCCTGTTATCGGTGTACCCCTTCCCTTCGTTAGCTATGGCGGTTCTGCCTTGCTGACAAACACCCTGATGCTGGCTATCTGCCTGAACCTTGATTTCTATAAGCGGCAATTCAGTATCTACCGGTAATTGTAACGATACCATTTTGTTTTCCGTGTCAGTTATATAAGTCAGCAACCTATCCATTCAGTTTGACTCTATCACTCTAATAGATACGAACAATTTTTGTGAGAGCATGAACTTTACTACCTTCTCGCACTGAATTCGAACCCTCAAAATTTTATGGATGCCGGCAAAACAACAACATAATCAAAATAGAGCTCTGCTTATTGTCGGTATCATTCTTATAGCTATCAACCTGCGTCCGGCACTCGCCGGTGTTGGTCCATTGATCAGTGCCATCCGTGATACAACCGGTTTGTCAAATACTATGCTGGGGCTGCTCACCACTCTTCCACTTCTTGCCTTCGGAGTGGTTTCCATGTTCACCTCGATATTCACCAGGCGAATGGGCATTGAGGGGACCATTGCCTTGGCACTCTCATTATTGACTATAGGAATCAGTTTACGAGTTATTCCTTCCGATTTAGCCCTGTTTGGAGGAACACTATTGCTAGGTATCGGTATTGCTTTTGGCAATGTACTATTACCCAGCCTGGTAAAAAGAGATTTCCCGGAAAAGACGGGATTGATGACCAGCCTCTATTCAAGTATGCTAGGTGTGGGAGCCGCACTGGCAGCCGGAGTAAGCGTACCATTGGCAAAAGACCTCAATCTGGGATGGCACTGGTCACTGGGTGTTTGGGCATTGCTATCGCTGGCTGCTCTGCTGATATGGTTGCCCCAGCTAAACCGGCAGACCAAGCCGAAACACGCCAAAACATTTTTAGAATCAATCAGTGATTTGGGCCAATCCAAACTGGCCTGGAATGTAGCTCTTTTCATGGGATTGCAGTCACTGGCTTTCTATGTGGTTCTGGCTTGGTTGCCTGAAATTCTGCAGGACCGGGGTATTGATGAAAATACAGCCGGATGGCTTTTGTCTCTTTCTCAGGGAACAGGTGTATTAGGTACACTCATTGTACCGATCTGGGCTGAAAAAATCGGTGATCAGCGTAAACTGGTATGGTACCTGGTTATTCTTGAGATGGTGAGCATAGCCGGACTCATGCTTCCTGAATCTTTCCTGGTAGGACTCTGGGCTTCCTTAATAGGATTTTCTCTTGGCGGAAGTTTTGGTCTTGCCCTATTGTTTATCGTAATGCGAACACATGATACCGAAACGGCCACTGAACTCTCAGGAATGGCACAATCTATAGGGTATCTGCTGGCTGCGACCGGCCCTACCCTCTTCGGTGCCTTGCATGACCTGACCAGAACCTGGTTTATCCCACTTTTGCTGCTATTTATTGTAGCGGTATTTAAAATTGTAACCGGTATTATAGCGGGAAAACCGGTAAATGTGCAGCAGACAGGCTAACTTCTTCAAAAATATAATTAATCTTCACGCTCTTTTTCCGTGCGCAGCTTAAAACTTCGCCTGTGGTATTTGGTGATTCCATACTCTTTCAGACCTTGGAAATGTTTTTGGGTAGGATATCCGACATTGGTATCCCAACCGTAATCCGGATAATCTTCATGCAAATTCATCATCCACTCGTCACGGTAAACTTTAGCAATAATTGAAGCTGCGGCAATGCTCATAGAACGGTCATCTCCACCTACGATACAAGTGTGCGGCTGAATAGTTGATCCGAAACGATTTCCGTCAACCAGCAGGTAATCCGGGTCGGCACCGTCCGCTTCAGCACATTTTTGCATGGCCTTGATGGATGCCCAAAGAATATTCAGTTCGTCAATCTCTTCGGGATCGCACCACTTAATGGTCCAAAAAGCCGACTCACTTTTTATAATGCTACAGAGTTCGTTACGCTCTTCCAGTGAAAGGGTTTTACTATCGCGTATAGCTTTAATATCTGTACCCTCATTGAAAATGACACCGGCAGCAACTACGGGCCCTGAGAGACAACCTCGCCCTACCTCATCCAATCCCATGACCCTTTGGTAACCTTCATCCCATAGCCGTTTCTCAAATTCTAATCGATCTGCCATTTCCGGTTATATTTTGACGTCAATTCGGGAAGAAAATACGAATCTGCTGCATTCATTAAAATCTGATCTAGGGTGATTAGTAGAAAGTAATAAGTAGAAAGTTGAAAGTAAGATCCCGGCAGAATAAATAACATGTCTTTATCATGATATTTTGCTACTTAGTACTTTCTACTCTACCTCCAGCCTTCAGCATCCCACATCTAACCTCCAAACTCAATTCTTTGTGAATTAAACAGAGCATACTTACGTTGCTAATAAGACATCAAAAAAGAATCAGATATTTATGCATTTCAAGTATCAAGAATGGGACGATCGTTTTGCAAGAAACAAAGGGCAGTCGCCTTTTGATACACTCTGGGATCTATTCCAGGAACTATTAACCGTTGCCAGCGGTGATGTCTCCCAGGCTTTGCGCTGGCTGACAGAACTGGATGAACAGTATGGAATAACCGACCAGTTTGAAGACGGGTATGGGCTCGGTGATTTCGTTGAAGAACTTGAGGAAAGAGGTTATATAGAAACCGACACCGATAACAATACAGTGATTATCACCCGCAAAACAGAGCGAAGCCTCCGCCAGCGGTCACTCGAAGAAATATTTCGCAACCTTAAAAAAGGTGGGGCGGGCAGGCATAAAACCAATTTCACCGGTAAAGGTTTGGAAAGACAGCCTGAAACCCGACCCTGGAAGCCGGGTGATGATATCAGCCACATGGATAGTGTCGGAACCATGATGAACATGCTGAAGCATAGTAATATCGATCAGTTTAATCTGCAAGAGGACGACCTTCGGGTACACGACACAGACCATTACACATCGGTTTCAACCGTTCTATTGATCGATTTGAGCCATTCCATGATTCTTTATGGAGAAGACCGGATCACACCGGCAAAAAAAGTGGCGATGGCACTTTCTGAATTAATATTAAATGACTATGCCAAAGATTCACTAGACATAGTAGCATTCGGGAATGAGGCCTGGAAAGTAAATATCGAGGACCTGCCCTATCTTAAAGTTGGGCCTTATCACACCAATACCCAGCAAGCGTTGGAACTTGCACGTCATATTTTACAGAGGCGTAAATTTGCCAATAAGCAGATTTTCATGATTACAGATGGCAAACCATCCTGTATCATAGAGAATGGTAGAATGTACAAAAACAGTTTTGGACTGGATAGAAAGATCGTTAACAAAGTACTGGACGAGGCGGTTAAGTGTCGAAGAGAAAAGATTGACATTACCACGTTTATGATTGCCCGGGATCCGTATCTACAGGACTTCGTCCGCAAGCTTACAGAAGCCAACAAGGGACGAGCCTACTTCGCATCACTTGATGAACTGGGAGGGTATATTTTTGAAGATTATATTAGAAACAGGAAGAGGAGAGTCCGGTAGGCTCTATTTTCACACCTTATTATTCTCTCCTGATTATTCTTTTACAAATTTCTATTCTGGACTATAGGTACAAAAAAAGCCCCGATTGATTGATCGGGGCTTTTCATTTTAAATTTGATCTTCCAGAAAGTACAGAACTTAGATACCTAGCTGCTGCATTACCTGATCGGTTATATCATACTTTTCCTGTGCTTCATCAGAAGCATAGAGAATGATAGCGTCACCGTTGCTAGTGGTGGTATTTAACACATAGGTCAGGTTCATATCATTAGCTACCTGGTCAATAGCGGTACCAATCTGATCCAGTAGCGGACCAACAAGTTCTTGCTGTTTTTGCTGCATTTCCTGCTGAAGCTGGGTGCGATACTGTTGCAGTTCGGCATTAAGTTGTCCTAGGCGTTCTTGCTCTTTCTGCTTGGCATCTTCAGAAATAACTGCGGATCGCTGCTCAAAATTGGTAATTTCGGCGTTGAACTCCTGCTCTTTTTGAGCCAGTTCTTTTTGCTTGCGTTCTGCAAAATTCTGCAGTCTTTGCTGAACAGCTTTCATTTCGGGCATTTTAGCCAGAATTGCCTGAGGTTCAACATACCCAATTTTCAATTCCTGGGCAGAACTCTGGCTTACTCCCAGTGTCGCTGCAAATACAACACAAAAAGCTGATAAAGTTAGTATACGCTTAAACATAGTCATTTCTTTGATTATTTAGTTCTGATTCGAGTTACTTGAAATTCGGCTTATTACTTCGTCTGTAATATTTAAACTCTGCTGTGCAGAAAACTGTACGATATTCTCTCCGCGCATAGTGGCTCTGTTCAGCACAAAGTCTAAACCCCTTTCTTCTGCGATATTTGCGATGGCATTGTCAATATCCTCATAAATAGGTGCAAGCAGCTTCTGACGATATTGCTGTACTTCAGTTTGGATACTCTGCTGAAAAGTACGCATTTCTTCTTCCATCGTAGCAAGCTCTTCCTCCCTGCTTTGCTGCTGCTGAGCTGACATTGAAGCCCGATTTTCCTGGTAATTGGCTACCTCTTCCTGAAAGCTGGCGGTGCGATCCTGCAGCTGCTGTTGTTTCTGCTGCACATAATCGTCCAGTTGGGCACGTATATTTTCCATTTCCGGCAACTCGGCCATTACAGTTTGAACATCCATAAACCCAATGCGAACCTGGGCTTGTGAATGCACCGTTACAAATAGCATCAATAGAGCAAATGCACTTAAAAACTTCTTGGTCATGGTGAATTTATTTTTCATGGTTTAATAAAGCGGGTGAAAATAATAAGTATTCTGTTTAATTGCTTGGATTATCCACTGCGATACCAAGCTCCAATAATACTTCGTCGTTTAAATTCCATTGTTCTCGGGCATATAATAATTCAGTCTTCTGTGTGCGGTCCAGCACAAAATCAAAACCTTCTCTTTCGGCTACCCTTGTTATGGCTTCAAATACTTGTCGTTGTATAGGTTCGAGTAGTTCTTTTTGCCGTTGAAAAAAATCTCCTTCAGCGCCGAATTTCTGTTCCAGATACTGTTGCCGCTGCTGAATCTTACTATTTATTTCCTGTTCCTTTTGATTACGTATTTCATCGGTATATAGTATTTCTCTTGCCGAAAAATCTTCTCTTAGTCGTTCAATCTCCTGCTGCATCTCATCCAGCTCGGCCCTCCATTCCTGGCTCAATGACCGTAGCTGCTGTTGAACACTTTGATATTCAGGGATTTGCGATACCAAATAATCGGTATCGACATAGCCTGTCTTCTGCTGTGCTGCTGCACTTCCCGCAAGCACAGAGGTCAACGCGAAGAGAAGACAAAAATTATATATGACTTTTCTCATTAGAATGGTGCACCAATATTGAAGAGGAATTCCCACTCCCCGGATCTAATATTCGTACCGGGTATTCCATCCAGCCGGTAACCGTAACTCAGGTCAACCAGTCCTAAAATAGGCAAGAATACTCTTGCACCAAAGCCGACAGAACGTTTTACCTCAAAGGGTGCGAAATCCTGGAAATCCAGATAGGCATTCCCGGCATCAAAGAAGGTATAAGGAATCACCTGTACCTGCTCTTCCGAAATTGCAGGATATCTCAGCTCCATAGTATACTTGCTATAGAGCCGTCCACCGACTTGCTCACCGTCTCTAAAGGGAGAAATAGACCCTGTGTTACCTCCCGGGAAACCTCGAAGGTCAATGTTGTCGTCGAGAAAACTTTGTCGCTGTTGCAGCTGGGTACCACCGAGAATGAATCGCTGGAAGTTACTTCGCTGGCTGTTCCCTAAATATCCGAGATAACCATATTCAATACCGTTGGTAAGAACCAGCTTACCCACCAGTGTGGTGTGGTTCTGATACATGGTCTTTATCTTGTAGAACTGTGAAAACCCTGGCAGCGGCGGTGCAATTTCACCCGAAATCTGGAATTTGGACCCGGTAGTCGGTGAAATCGGATTATCAGTTGAATTTCTTTCGATAACCTCTTTAATACTTAGAATACTTGAAGTACCCTCAGCAAGGAACGAGGCACCTCCAACAACATCATATAGCTGGTAGCTCAGAATGGTTCGCTGTGAAAAGTAATCATCCGGCCATTTCAACCTGCGTCCCAAGGAAACACTGCTTGAAAACAGCTCATTTCGTGCATTACTATTCCTGAATTTAATTAAGTCGTAACTGAAATTGGTTCCGAAGGAAATGGGTTTGCCTGATAACCAGGGCTCCTGAAAACCAAGATTGTAGCTTTGATACCCGCTTCCCGTAACCTGAACGCCGAGCGACAGCTTTTGCCCGTCACCCGAAGGTATGGGGTTCCAACCTTCACCGCGTACTGCTCGTCCCAGCGAGAAGTTGTTGAAGTTCAGTCTGGCCGATAGAATAATACCGATACCTCGACCTCCAAAACCGCCTGAAAACTCAAAATTGTCGGTACTTTGTGATTCATCAAGCTCATAGCTGATGTCAACAGTATAATCTTCTCTATCGGGCTGCAGATTAGGGGTGATGGCTTCCGGACGGAAGTACCCGAGCTGCCCCAGTTCACGAATGGTTCGAATCACATTTTGACGGCTGTATTTTTGACCCGGAACCGTACGCAGGGATCTCCGGACTACATCATCGTGGGTTTTTGTGTTGCCACTGAATTCAACCGCCTCAACCGTGGCGATCTGGTCTTCATAAATATTCATGGTGATATCGATGGAATCCTGGTTCACCACATCCAGCTCTTCCTGGTAATTAAAAAAGAGGTAACCAACGTTTTGATAGAGACTTGATATCGAATTAGGGTTCTGGGCTGATTCAGTATTTTCATTGAATTTCTTCAGGTTGAATACTTCACCCTTTTCAAAGCCAAGCGCCTGGGTGAGCTGCTCGTCCGTATATACCGTGTTGCCGTCCCAATTAATATCACGCACTTTATATTGGGGACCTTCTTCAACCTTAATATTCACCTTGATACCGGTCGCATCATTGGTAAGAAAGAACAGACGTCGCTGGGTGTAGGGAAAGGTATAAACCGAATCTCCGGTGATACGGAAATCCAGGAAACCGTTTTCCCCATAAAAAGCTTTCAGGTTTTCCTTTGCAGTTTCAAACTCTTCCTCCTTATAGAGTTTCTTGGAGAAAAACTTCCACCACACATCTTCTTTGATGGCATCCAGCTGCTTTCTCAAAGTTCGATCATTGAAGGTCATATTCCCTTCAAAAGTAATATCTTTGATCTCCAGTTTTTCTCCCGGATCTACATCAAAATAAACAGTTACCCGGTTTCTTACCGTATCTGTCTGGCTTGTGGAAACTGAGACATCGGTAAACCAATAGCCATTCTCTTTATAATATCTCTGTATGGTGTTGATAGCCTGGCCGGTGGATGCATCCGTTACGGCAAATCCCGGAAGCAGGGTAATTCGCTCCCTCAGGTCATTTCGCTGGGATTTCTTTACGCCGCGAATTTCAAAATTTTGAAGCTTGGGCTGTTCCTGCACCCTAATTTCCAGATTGATTCCGGTAGAGGTCCTTCCCTTATCTATAATCTGAATATTTGAAAAAAGACCCGTCCTGTTTAGGCGGTTGATTGCATCACCGATGTCACTGCCGGGTATGGTGACCGTTGTTCCGACTTCAAGCCCACTGGTATTGATCACAAAGTCTTCCCTGGTGGTAGTGAGTCCGGTTACTTCCACACTCAGTATCTCATATTGCTGGGGAGTCACCTGAAGGGGATTCTGGATATTAATAGACGTCGAGTCTTGAGAGAGGCCGTTTAAAGTCAAACAAAAAAGTAGTACAGGTAGCGCAAATAAAAATTTCTTCACGTTAATAAAATGTTGAAACACGATTGAGCTTAATATTAATATGATTAGATAATTACTGAGTCAGCTCTTGAACGTATGAGTCGGATGATTTCTTTTGCGGTTTTTCAGATATTCTTTTTCCGAACCTACGATCCCGTTTCTGATAAGCCCTGATTGCTTCATAAAGCTCATTCCTTCGGAAGTCGGGCCAATATGTTTCTGTGATATACAGTTCTGAATAGGCCAGCTGCCATAGAAGAAAGTTGCTAATTCGGTATTCCCCGCTGGTTCGAATTATCAAATCAGGATCCGGGATTTCAGCTGTGGAAAGGTGAGCACTAATAAGTTGGTCGTCAATATCTTCAGGGTCCAGTTCATTTTGCTTGACTTGTTCTGCAATTTTCTTAAACGCTTCTGTAATATCCCATCGGCCCGAATAACTCAGAGCTAAACACAGGTGCAGGCGGTCATTTCCTTTGGTCAGTTCAATAGCTTCTTTAAGTTCTTCCTGGCAAGCATCAGGAAAACGATTAATCTGGCCGATCGTTGCAAGTTTAATATTGTTCTCATTCAGGTTCTCAGCTTCCTTTCTCAACGACCGTACCAAAAGACGCATCAATGCGTTTACTTCTTTCTTGGGTCTTCCCCAGTTTTCCGTCGAAAAAGCGTAGAGGGTGAGATACTTAACTCCCAGTTGGGCACAAGCTTCTGTAATGTCCCGAACCGAGTCAACACCCGCCTTATGACCGAATGCACGCATATTTCCCCTGCGTTGGGCCCACCTTCCGTTACCATCCATGATGATGGCGATATGCTCAGGGAGTTCGCCCAGACCAATGAGATCAGCCTGTTTATTCTTATCAGCGCTGCCCTGCTCTTTATTTGTGAGTGATATCTTTTTCAAGGGATTATAATACTTTTATTTAAGCCCTCTATATTAGAGCTTTATAGCCGTCATTTCAAGCTCAAAGATACTATATTTTTTTGATTTTACGGATTACCGACATCATTTCCAGAAGGGCCAACGCTGCTTCGGCTCCTTTATTACCTGAGCTGTCACCTTCACCCGCTCTTTCACTGGCCTGTGCAACATTATCGGTGGTTAAAACACCGAAAGAAACCGGTTTTCCCGTTTCCATATTTAACTGGAGAACACCATTATTCACTGCCTCGCATACATAGTCGAAATGAGGAGTATCCCCCCGAATAACTGCACCCAGAGCAATAACCCCGTCTGTTTTATCAAGTAATTTTTTGGCTGTCAGCGGAATTTCATAAGCTCCGGGACACTGAGCCACTACAATCTGTTCGTCGGAATACCCTTTATTCTTAAGTACTTCAAGGGCTCCTTCCAGCAGATTATCGGTTATAAATGAGTTCCACTTTGCTACAACGATGCCAATTACACCTTCGTGATGTTCGTTCTCATCCCCTTTTATTCTCTCCACACCCATAGTATTACACCAGCATGTTCTTTCTTTGATTGATCATTCTTTTCATTCGATTCACTTTTTCCGTGCTGATCGTTACCACACCGAAATATTTCTGATAATCCTGACTCTGTCCATGGAAATCACTGCCACCGGTTGACAATAGGTCGTGCTTTTCAGCAAAACCTTCCATCTTTTTCTGCAACTCGTAATTGTGACTGGGATGGATTACTTCAATACCGTCAACTCCTGCTTCAACCAAGCCTTCCAGCTCTTTCTCCGAATACATTTGCCCGGGATGTGCAATGATTGTTGCCCCTCCGGCTGCTTTTACGGTATCAATTACTTCATCATGAGTGTAGTAATCGCTGGGAATCACCCCTAGCTGTTGATTGCTTAAATAGCGTATAAAAGCCTCTTTAAATGAAGCAACATACCCTTTACTAACCATAACAGCGGCTATATGGGGTCGACCGATATTGCTACCGTTGGCTTCCGCCCTTACTTCGTTTATATCCAATTCAAATCCTTCAAGAGAAAGTTGTTTGAGAATCCACTTTCCGCGGTCAACTCGTGCCTTGCGATGCCCTCTCATGAGTTTTCTAAAACCGGAATGGTTGACATCAAAGCCATATGCAAGAAGGTGGGCCTCTCGCTCTTCGTAAGTCGCCGTAATTTCACTTCCCGGGATTACTTCAATACCAAATTCACGAGCGGCTTCTAAAGCCTCTTCCAAACCGGCGATACTATCGTGATCGGTTATAGAAATAACCTCCAGATTCTGCTCGGCGGCTAGCTTAACAATTTCGGCAGGAGTAGAATTACCATCAGAAGCAGTGGTATGTATATGTAAATCAGCTTTTCCCAAACTACTTGATTGCTAGTATATCCCGGTAACGATTCTTGTTATTTATGACTTTTAAAGCTTCATCAATGGCCGGATCCCAGCGTAATGAGGCTTTAATTCTTCCGGAATTACCTTCAAAGCGAGAGATAACTTCAAGATATAGAGCGCGTTTAAGCTGACTGTTCTGATTTTCAAAGTCTTGCTGTTTCTTCTTTTCAATAGCCTGGTCAATAGCATCAATATGAGTTTTAACATCGGTGCTGGCCACCTGTTCACCCAAGCGTTTCTGAACACCGTTCAGGTAGCGCTCCGATTCGGTTTCATAGCTGAAGTTTTTACTCTTCAGGTACTCCCTGAACTCATTGAAAGTTTGTTCGGAAATGGACTCTGCAGCGAATGCTTCTCTTTCAGAAGCCATCTGGTTGGCGAAGAAGAAAAAGTGACTTTCTTTCATCAGCTCGGTTTCCAGCAAACTTGGAACCGGACTCTTCACATTTACATCAGGCGCAATTCCTTCACCGTCATACACTGTCCGACCGTTTCTGGTCTTAAAAGATTTCCTCAGTGAATCTGGTTTTATAACCGCAGAATTTTTGTCGTCATGAGTGTAGGTTATAGACTGTATGCTTCTGCCGCTGGGAATGTAATAGCGAGAAGTGGTAATTTTGAGTGCCGTATTGTATGAAAGCGGTTGTACTATTTGTACCAAGCCCTTCCCAAAACTCTGCTCACCTACAATTACTGCCCTATCCAGATCCTGCAGAGCACCTGCCACGATTTCTGAAGCACTGGCGCTTCCCTCATTTTGCAGAATTACAAGCGGTACTGAACCCAGCAGTGCGGGCTCCTCAGTTCGAAATGTACTGTTATGCTGACTCAGTCTGCCGCGGGTTTCCACAACTTTTAAACCGGGATCAACGAATTTGTCAACGGTCTTTACCGCTTCGTCCAGCAAACCTCCCGGATTGTTTCTGAGGTCTAATATCAACCCGTTGAGGGTTCCCTGTTTTTGAAATTTTTCAATGGCTTTTCTGATCTCATCGGCCGTATTCTGTGAAAAACGGCTTAAACTGATATACCCAATATCACCATCGGGGCCGATTAAGTCGGAGTACGCGATGTTTTTGACTTCAATACGTTCTCTCTTCAATTCAAATAGCAGGTTCTCTTCAATGCCGTAGCGTTCAATGGTAAGAGTAAGAGTAGTACCGGGTTCGCCCATTGTGAGATTCTGAACCTCTTCGGGAGTCAGTGAGGCTACCTCGACATCATTTACTTTCTTGATGATATCTCCTGCACGTATGCCTTTCTTTTGTGCGGGATATCCGTCCATGGGCGCTATGACAACGATTTTATCGCCTCGTATTCCCACATCCAGACCTATGCCCGCATAACTGCCCCGGGTTATGATTTCAATATCCTGATTTTGGGACTCATCAATAAATACCGTGTAAGGATCCAGTGATTCCAACATGGAGTTTAAACCCTTTCGCATCAGTTTTTCGGGATTTACCTCATCCACATAATTAAGAGATACCTCACGGTAAACTTCGCTAAAAATCGTGAAGTTCTTCTTGATGAGAAAATAGATATCTGAATTGCGTGCAGCTCCGGCTAAAGCAGTAAGACTTACCGCAACGATAGCTGCGGTAACGGCTAATTTTCTCGTTTTGCTCATAATACTATTTTCTATTCCGGACTATTCACCTTCAGGGTCTGCCCAACATAGATGCGTGAACCGGAAATGTTATTGATTCGCTTTAACTCAGCAACGGTAATTCCGAAGGAGTTTGCGATATCAATTAACGTATCATTCTTCTGAACCTTGTATTGAATAGCATTAGAATCGTCGGCACTAGCGAGGTAAGCCCGGGTCACATCTTTACCGGAGCGCTGTTCACGTTCTATTCGCTGCTTTTCTGAGAAAGCCATGCTATTAACTTTGCTGTAATAGGCTTTTTTATTCTCAGGGACATAGACAGTGAGTTTATCGCCAACCCGGATTGTATTATTGGTACCGCTCCAGGAACGTATTTGCCAGGCTCGTACATCGTACCATTCGGCAACGTGGCCAATGGTATCACCGCTTTTGACGGTATAAGTCATTTTAGCGGAATTTGCAGGTGCAGAGGCTCTGGATGTCCTGCGGCTTGAAGTACTGTTTCTGGGTTGATTGGTCGGACGGCTGGCTGCAATTTTTTCCATACTGCCGGGAGCCAGAGGTACTACCAGTTTTTGTCCTGGATAAATGGTACTTGATAGATTTTCATTAGTCTCGTAAAGCCCCCTTACCGAAGTACCGTACTTTCTGGCGATATAACCCAGTGTTTCCCCTCGCTGTACAGTGTGCATGGCAATATTCTGGCTGCGGGATTCTTTGGGAATATCATCGTAATTCGCAGCAAATACTTCCTTAGTGTTTACCGGAAGTTTAAGGGGATAGGTTGATCCCGGTGGCGTAGCCCATCGCAACAGCTCTGGATTATATTCTTTAAGTTTTTCTGTGGTTATGCCGGCAGCTTTGGCAAGCTGGTCAAGAGGCATTAAGGGATCAACTTCAGCTACCTCATAATCATATGGAGTACCGTTGTAGTTTTTCTGGAATCCAAACTCTTCCGGATTCATGGCGATCATTGTAGCAGCAATAAAACCGGGTACATATCCCCTGGTTTCACGCGGCAGGTAGGGATAAGCCTCCCAGTAATCTTCCTTCCCACCAGCTGCTCGGATGGCACGCTTCAAGCCGCGTGGACTGATATTATAGTTGGCCATGGCAAGGTGCCAATCGCCCCAGATATTGTAAAGATCTTTCAGGTGACGCGCAGCAGCCCGGGTAGCTTTTTCCGGATCACGCCGCTCATCCAGCCACCAGTTAACTTCCAGTCCGTACATGGAACCGGTTGCCCGGATAAACTGCCACATGCCCACGGCAGCAGCCCAGCTTCGCGCAGTCGGATTCAATCCACTCTCAATCATGGATAAGTGTATCAGCTCGACAGGCACCCCTTCTTCATTAAAAATCTTCCTCATCATGGGGAAATATCGTTCCGAGCGCTCAAGCCAGGAGTCCATGACCTCCGGACGTCTCAGCGTATAATATACAAGGTGACGACTGACCTGGCGATTTTGTACCAGAGGTACTTCTGTTTTTGTCGTGGTAATATTGTCCGGAATTACATAACCGTCTTCAAAGAGATCTTCATCCGTATTTGAGAGTTCTTTTTGAATGGCGAACACCTCACCTTCAACCTCTTCTGCCGGATTTTTTATACCATAAAACTCTCGGTACTCCGCCATCACGGTACGATAAACCTCATTGAACCGCTTATCGGACTGTACCTCGGGATAATCATCCAGCAATGCTTGTAAATTGGAAAGGGCATCGGTGATATGCTTTTCAGCCTGCAGAGGCTCGCTATCTACCTGTGCCTGAATTGCCAACGTATTGGATTGATAGACCTCGGCAATGCGGGTCATGATTTCTTTCTGGAAATTATCCAGATCCTTGTGAATAGGCTCTTCGTTGTTACCAAAATTGTACTTGGAAGGTATCATGGGATTATTGTAGGGCAATAACCGCTCAGGCATTTCCACTTCACTTATTCTAACATCAACAGAATCAAGCTGTTGAGCCTGCACTGAACCCACACCCAGACAAGTACATATAGTTATTCCTATTAAAATTTTTTTCTGCATTGCCGTGTAGATTGTTTCCAAATTTATATTCAATATTCTAAAATACTTAAATTCCAAGTTAGATTTTAAAAAATCCTTGCACAATCTAAAAACAATTGTACTCAATTTTTAAAGTTATGAGTGAATCATAACATTTAGATCTGGTTTTCAGTCCACTTCTGTACGATTGGCCATCTTCTACCGGTTCCGAAAGCTTTGGTACTTACTTTTAGAGTTGGAACTGACTGGTAACGCTTGTATTCCGTATAGTCAACCAGCTTGATAACTTTTTTGACGGTATCTTCATCGAAACCATTATTTATAATATCTTCGGCAGAAAGCTGCTTTTCAATGTAAAGTTCCAATATTGAATCCAGAATGCTGTAATCGGGCAGCGTATCACTGTCCTGCTGATTGGGTTTTAGTTCGGCGCTGGGAGCTTTATCAATAATCTCCCGGGGAATTATCTCTTCTTCGTAAAAATCACTGTTTAGCCAGGAAGCCATTTCATAGACCTCCGTTTTGTAGAGATCGGCAATGATACCAAGACCTCCTGCCATATCACCATATAGCGTACAGTATCCCGTAGCTAGTTCCGACTTATTCCCGGAATTGAGCAGCATGTGACCGAATTTATTTGAAATGGCCATAAGCAGATCTCCACGTATTCTACTCTGCAGGTTTTCTTCGGCTATCCCAAATGAAGTTCCCTTGAAGAAGGGCTCAAGATTTTCAAGGAAACCGTCATATAATTCTTTAATGGATATTTGCTTAAAGGTAATGCCCAGGTTTTTTGCCAGTACTCTGGAATGATCAATGCTTCCTTTTGAGGAAAATTCCGAAGGCATCGTGACGCCTGTCACTTTTTCCGGACCCAGAGCACTGGCCGCTATGCAGGCAACAAGCGAGGAATCAATACCGCCACTGAGTCCAAGTATGACTTTATCAGCAACTCCTGTTTTGGCCATGTAATCTTTGAGACCTAAGACTAATGCCTTAAACATATTTTCCACATTCGAAACTTTATTGGCTTCATAAGTCTGAACTGCTTCTACTTTGTTGGACTCGGCTTTCCAAAATACATCAATAAAGTCCTCTTCAAATAACCGGGCCCTGGCAATAACCTTTTCATTCTTATCAATTACCATGGAATCCCCGTCAAAAATAATCTCCGTATTTGCCCCTATCTGATTAGCATAAAATATGGGTAATCCCAACTGTCCGACGTGGTTTTGCAGCATCCGGCGTCGGCTGTCCGGCTTGGTTTTGGTGAAAGGAGAGGCCGAAATATTGATAATAGCTTCAGCACCTAATTCGGCTAGCTTGCATGCCGGGTTGGTTTCATAGGTGTGATACTGAATATCATTCTCATTGTACCAGATATCCTCGCATATCGTGATGCCGAGCTTTATACCTTTAATTTCAATACATCTGAACTCTTTATTCTCTTCAAAATATCTCAGGTCATCAAATACATCATAGGTGGGCAGTAAGGTCTTGTGAACTTCACCAATCAGCTCTCCATTTTCAGCAACCAGTGCAGAATTAAAACATTTTCTGCCATAAGGAGAAGGATTATCGGTCACGGACCCGAAAATAATTGTAGTACCTACAGTAGCAGAAGTAATCCTTTCATTCATTCGGTAGATAGACTGCCGAAAACTTTCGCGCTCCAACAGATCCATGGGCGGGTATCCGCAAACAGTAAGTTCGGGAAGAATCAAAAGATCTATTCCGTCATTCTCTGCCTCCTCTAGAGCCTTAAGGATAGCTTCAACATTGGTTTTCAAGTCACCAATGGTTGGATTTAGCTGCTGGGTACGAACCTTCATGAAATACGGTCTTGAACTCAAAAACTACTGTTCTGCTGAATAGACCTTTTCACCGGCCACCCAGGTCTCTAGTACTTTCGTTTGCCAGATTTCTTCTCTGGATATCTCCATATAATTTCGGTCTATAAGTATAAAATCGGCCCATTTGCCCGGTTCCAGACTACCCAGTATATCTTCCTGATGTGCGGCATAGGCAGCATCTATGGTAAATGAGCGCAGGGCATTTTCTCTGGAAATGGCCTCATTCGGATGCCATCCACCTTCCGGATTTCCCTGGTGATCCTGCCGGGTGATTGCGGAATAGAGACCGAAGAACGGATTAACATTTTCAACGGGGAAATCCGAGCCCGATGCCAATACCGTTCCCTGCTCCAGAAAGGTTTTCCAGGCATATCCCCCTTCAATACGCTCAGAACCTACCCGGTCTTCCGCCATATTCATGTCGCTGGTGGCATGGGTAGGCTGCATAGAGGCAATGATATTAAGTTCCTTAAAACGAGGTATGTCTTCCAATGATACAATTTGGGCATGTTCAATGCGGTGTCGTAAGCCCTGTTCACCTAAACTGTCTTTTACATTTGCAAATGCATCCAATACCACTCGATTGGCCCGATCTCCAATGGCGTGAACGTTAGTCTGGAATCCTTCAGAAGCCGTTTTCATAATCATGTCAGTCATCTCCTCTTCTGAAGCGAAAAGCAGTCCCCTGTTACCGGGATCATCAGAATAGGACTCGATCATGGCAGCCCCCCTGCTCCCCAGGGCACCATCGGAGTAGAGTTTAACACTTCTTAGTGCCAGCTTATCCTCAGCATAGGAAGTGATCGGTCCGTTTTCGGATAACTGATCGAAGGTATCTCCGGCACCGCCTATCATGGCGTAAATGCGGGTAATCATGTTTCCGTTATCAGCAAAATTCTTGTAGAGGTTCCAGTCATCGACGCTTATTCCGGCATCATGGACGCCGGTAAGTCCATGGGAACTCATTTGCTGCAAGGCTTTTTCAAGGGCCATTTCCCTTTCTCGTTCAGTTCGGGCCGGTACTTCTGATTCTACAAGACCCATTGCAGCATCAACGAATACTCCTGTGGGGTTTCCATCTTCATCCCTAATGATTTTACCGCCTTGTGGATCCTCGGTATCTGCTGTGATACCTGCCAACTCCATCGCCTTTGAGTTTGCCCAGCCGGCATGCCCGTCAACCCGGCTCAGCCAAACGGGACGTTCGGTAACGGCACCGTCCAGTTCTTCTGCTGTTGGAAACCGGTTGATATCCCATCGCGTGTGATTCCACCCGCGACCCAGAATCCACTCACGATCGGGATACTGTTCTGCATAATCACCGATCATTTGAAGGGTTGAATCCAGTGATCCGGCACCGGCAACATCCACATCAAGTTCCTGGAATCCCAGACCCATGACATGCCCGTGCGCATCAATTAATCCGGGAAGCATCACATTCCCTTCGCCATCCAGCACGCGTGCATCAGGGTATTCACCCGCCAACGAGCCTTCATTTGCGGTCTTAACTACTTTGCCTTCCTGAAATGCTATAGAAGAAAAGGTTGCTAGTTCTCCATTAGAGAAGGTATAGCCATCGATATTTTCATATACCGTGGTGTCAGGTGATTTTTGGCTGCAGGCTGCCATACCTAAAGCAAAAATAGTGAGAGTAATCAGAAAAGTGTAGAATCGCATAGATGTGTTGTATTAGGTGGCTAATAAAGAATGCTAAATTTATGGTATTGCACGTAGTTAAAAAAATGAAATCTGGCAGATCAATAGCTGTAGGGCAAAGGCCCCTAGAAATCTATCCGATCGAGTTCCTCAATCAATTTTTCGGGCGAAAGCTTAAGTGTGTTCAGAGAAGAAATTGGCTTCCATTCAACTGCTTTAAGTAATTGAGAATGGTCATCATGCTCCGGATCGGCTCCGAGTGAAATTTTACCCCCTCTCTTCTTGACCCGGTAGTATAATTCGATGGCGTGATAGGGTTCTTCAATCAGCTCATTCAAAAAGAGGAATTCTTCTGTAGTTATTATGGCTCCGGTCTCTTCCTTGAACTCTCTTTCAAGGCAATCTTCCAGGGATTCCCCGAATTCAAGCCCACCGCCCGGCGGCATCCAGACAAGTTGTTCCGTTACAGGTGAATGAATCTGAACCAAAAGGATAGAAGAATTTTCAACCAGTATCCCGTTAACCCTGATCCTGATCTTATTCTGATAGGCCTCGACGTTCACAGTCTATCCTATGGCCACTTCTTTTTTATTAACGGGCACATTCAAATTATTCTCCTTTGCATACTTCAAGCTGGCCTTGACAAAATCAACGAACAGAGGCTGCGGGTTATTTACCGTGCTGCAGAGTTCCGGGTGGAACTGCACCCCTACGAACCATGGATGATCCTCGAGCTCTACTATTTCCACCAGGTCACGATCGGGATTGAAACCAACCAGCTGCATACCGTCTTCCACAAGTTTGTAGCGCAAGTTGTTATTGACCTCGTAACGATGGCGATGACGCTCCTGAATGAAATCGGTTCCATATGCCTGGTACGATTTCGAGCCTTCCTTGATCTTGCAATCGTAGAGTCCCAACCTCATGGTTCCGCCTTTATCCTGAATGTCTTTTTGATCAGCCATCAGATCAATGATGGGATGATCAGATTCTTCCACAAATTCGGTACTGTTTGCTGTATCCCAGTTGCAGACATTTCTTGCGTACTCAATTACGGCACATTGCATGCCGAGGCAAATACCAAAGAAGGGAATATTATTGACCCGAGCATGCTTGACGGCTGCTACCTTTCCTTCCACACCGCGGTCACCGAATCCCGGTGCTACCAGTATACCTGAAACACCTTTTAACTTCCTGGCTACATTCTCTTCCGTGAGATCATCCGACTGTACCCAAACAATGTTCACCTCACAATCATTGACCGCGCCGCCATGGATAAATGCTTCCACAATCGATTTGTAGGCGTCGTGATGCTCTACATATTTCCCAACTAATGCTATTTTAATTTCTGTCGATGGATTTCTGACAGCTTCCACAAACCCAATCCAACGCTCCAGATCCGGTTCTTTTGCTTCAAATTGAAGTTTTTCAATGACACGGGTATCCAAACCTTCGTCCTGCATCAAAAGCGGTACCTCGTAAATGCTCTCTGCATCCAGCGAGGCTATCACATCGGCAATTTCCACATTACAGAACTGGGCTATTTTCTTTCTGATCGACTGATCCAACGGATGTTCAGAACGCGCCACAATGATATCGGGTTGCAAACCGCTTTCCGAGAGGGTTTTTACCGAATGTTGCGTAGGCTTTGTTTTCAGCTCCCTGGCGGCCTTTAGATAGGGCACCAGTGTAAGGTGGATAGACAAGGTATTTTTTCTTCCCACATCATATCGCAGCTGTCTAACCGCTTCGATATAGGGCAAACTCTCAATATCACCAACCGTACCGCCGATTTCTGTAATCACAACATCATAATCACCCGACTCGCCGAGCTTCATGATATGAGATTTTATTTCATCGGTAATGTGCGGGATCACCTGCACAGTCTTGCCCAGATAGGCACCCTGCCGTTCTTTCGAAATAACATCGTAATAAATCCGCCCGGTCGTGACATTATTCTCCTGAGAGGTTTTGATATCCAGAAAGCGTTCATAGTGCCCAAGGTCAAGATCGGTCTCTGCCCCGTCATCGGTCACATAAACTTCACCGTGTTCATAGGGGTTCATGGTTCCCGGATCCACATTGATATAAGGGTCGAGCTTTTGAATGGTAACCCGCAATCCTCTTGCCACGAGCAGGCGTCCTAAAGATGCACAAATGATGCCTTTACCGAGTGACGACGTTACACCACCGGTCACGAAAATATATTTGGTCGTCATGAAGAGCTGAGTAGTTGTTAATGGTTACAGAAAAATAGAACCTTTCCCGCCGGCATTCAAACCTTTTTATGTTTCTTTTTCAAGCCGGTTACCTATTGAGCAATGTTACGGCACCAAAAATTCAAAATGTTGAATCCGTAATTTAGTTTTTATGATTCCCTCAATTCGTTAGGATTCTAACTCCCGCTAGTCAAGCACTTCCCAGAGCACATCCGGTTTGTTGGTAAAAATACCGCTCACGTTCATCTTAAGCAGTTTCCGCATCTGCGAGGGCTTGTCTACGGTATAGACAAACACCGGGATATTATTTTCCCTGACATCTTTGAATCGCCTGGTATTTAATTGCCGGTAGCTGCAGTTGAAGGCATCTGCCTCATACTTTTTCAGCAGCTCCGAGGGTAGCAGCTTTTGTGACTGCTTTTTCTCATAGAGAATGGCAGCAGGCATTTTGGAATCAAGTGTTTTGATGTGTTCAACTGCACGATAATCAAAACTTGAAAAGAGCACATGGTTTTCCATCCCATATTTCCTGACCAGCTCCAGGCTTTTCTGCTCTACACCACCCTCTACTTCATCGGTAACCGCTTCTGTTTTGATCTCGATGTTCAGCGCTATTTTACCCGAAGCATAAGCCAGAACCTCTTCCAGGGTTGGGATCTTTTCTCCGGCGAAAGTTGAATCAAACCAGGATCCGGCATCCAGTTTCCGCAGTTCATCCAGCGTATAATCTCCTATGTTTCCGGATCCATTTGTATGATCGTCGAGAGTGGCGTCATGAAACACTACCGGAACGCCATCTTTACTCATCATAACATCCAGTTCAATCATTTCTGCATTCATCTCCAACGCACCCTTGAAAGCAGCCATCGTATTTTCCGGGTAGTAAGCGCTTGCTCCGCGATGAGCGATAACTACAAAATTGTCTCCATTATCCTGATAAAGTTGTGGCAGTTTGTACACAGAAGATTCTTCCATATCGGTAATATGAGCTGAAAAGAGACCTGAAAAGGCCATTAGCAGATATATTATTGGTTTAATCAGAGTCATGTTCCTTTTTCCATCTCAAAAATTCAATTAATTCGTTTATCTGTTTCTTTTGATATAGAATGAGCCCCATATTAATGACAAATACACCCACGATGATATATAAGAAGGTGTCTCCTAGCTGGGTAATATCATAAAAGAAGGAGTATCCGAAAAAAAGAATGGCGGCAAAGTTTATCAACAAGTGCCACCATTTGGTTCTGTCTCTTTTTTTAAGTGCTTTGATCTTTTCGGCTATGGGTAGATCAAACTGTTCTTTCTTGAGATGGATTTTAAGATAGGACTGATAGCGTTCTTTCTGCTGGCTATCATAAGTATCATGCATGTTTAGCTAATTTTTTGCATCCATGATTCTTCTCATAGCATCGCGCAACAATCGGTTGGATCCGCGGTGCCGGGACACAATAGTATAAAGAAAGTAGATGCCAATCATAGTTACTACGCTGGCAAACATACTAACCATTACAGAAAGCCACATGGGACTGATGAATCCTGCGGTCGATAAAAAGATCGCTGTGAGCCCAAGTGTTATCTGAAAGATTGCAGAAAGAAAGTGAAGTGTGTTGACCGAGTGAGCCTGGTCAATGATCCCCAAAAACTTCGAACTATACTTTTCTGAATTCGTTATTTTAGAGGAGTGCGGGGAAATGAATTCATTTCCACTTTGTTCGTGTGTTTTCATAAGCTAAGCCCCTTTTTTATACTAACCCAATTGTGACTAATTTATAGGAATTTCTGAATAAATCAATCTTTTTCGAAAAATGAGCACCGATGATGCAAATATTTACATTTACGGCAAAAACCCTGTTACTGAAGCACTAAAGGACGAACCCGAGAGAGTTGACAAGATATTTGTGCGCAACTCACTGAAGGATGCTAACATTGCTGATATTTTCACTCTTGCCTCTAACAACCGTATCCCCATAAGTCACGTTCCCGGGGCAAAACTGTACGAACTGGTCGGAAGCGTCAATGACCAGGGAGTCGTAGCCCTGATGAGTGCCGTTGAATACATGGATTTTGGAGAATGGTTATCCGGAGTTGACCTGGATGAATATCCCGGCATTCTGCTTCTCGACGAAATCGAAGACCCGCACAATCTTGGTGCAATACTTCGAACTGCGGCTGCTGCCGGAATCTCAGCCGTCTTGGTACCCAAACACCGTCAGGCCCCTGTCAATGCAACCGTATTTAAAACTTCTGCAGGTACGGCAGGCAGAATTCCGATAGTACGCGTAGGTAATCTAAATCAGTGCATCATGGAACTGAAAGATGAGGGGTTCTGGATCGGTGGGTTGGATGCCGAAGGTGACCGCTCACTATGGGATCTTGAAGTAGATCGCCCCCTAGCTTTCATTATAGGAAATGAGGGAAGTGGTATCAGAAAGAAAACACTGGAGCACTGTGATTATCGAATAACCATCCCCATGTATAACAGGGTAGAATCGCTGAATGCGTCCGTCAGTGCTGCCCTTATCAGTTATGAGTGGAGAAGGAAAAAATGATTAGTCATAGATCAAGTAGGGCTTTCTAGCTTCCCTGAAGGATTCTATCTGATCCTGCCAGACAGCGGTATTGAAATTTTGTATCTCTTCACTTCCCGCCAGTTTATAAATAAAATCGTTCAGCTCAACTTGATCCGAAGCTTCCTCCATAAGTTCCAACAGCCGAACGCCAAATAGAACGGGATCAAATGTGTCAAAATTTGAAACCTCTATCTCGACTCCCCGGCATAATTGCCCCTCGTATTTGGGATTTCGTGATTTTCCCGGGATGGAAACCGGAGTAAAGGTAATCTGTTCAATATTCACTCCCGGAAAATTTTCTTGTAATTTAGCCAGCTGATCCTTCTGTAAATTCAAAAAAGGCGCGCCGATCTTAAGAAATGGATCGCTTGTACCTCTACCCTCAGAAATGTTAGTGCCTTCGAAGAGTACGGTTCCCAGATATGTAAAAGCATGTTCAAACGTGGGCAGGTTCGGGGAAGGAGGATGCCATTCGAGTCCCGTATCCGGCCATTTCATGCTTCTTTCCCAGCCTTCGGCAGGAATAACCCTGAGTATAGGCTGTTTCACTACCTGCAACCATCGTTCTCCAATCATCATTTTTGCCAACTCTCCCAGCGTCATACCGTGAGCCATAGGAATAGCATAAGCCCCAACGAAGGATTTGTATTGTGGATCCAGTATCCAGCCCGAGGTATAACTTCCGCCGGCAGGATTGGGCCGGTCCAGTACCCATACCGGTGTTTCACTTTGAGAGGCAGCCTCAAGAAGTAACCCCAGTGTCACATTATAAGTGTAAAATCGTCCGCCTACATCTTGCATATCAAAGAGAAGAACATCCACTTCCTGCAGCATTTCGGGAGTAGGCTTTTTGGTCTGACCATATAAAGAATATACAGGCAGGCCGGTTTCGCGATCCACCCCGTCTTCAATAACCTCCCCGGCTCCCGCCTCTCCCCGAAAACCGTGTTCCGGCGCAAAAAGGGCACTTACATTTACAGATCGCTTTAAAAGCGTATCGAGCATGTGCGTGCCGTTGACCCTCGCAGTGGGATTCATAACCAGTCCAACACGCATACCCTGAAGTTCATCCAGATGCTTTTCCAGAAGTACTTCGGCACCCACTTGTACCGTTTGCGAGTTGCTTTCCGATCGTGAACTCTCAGCCGAGGAACAGGCTTGGAACAGCAAACCCAAAACGCTTATCAGTAAAACAATTGATTGTTTCATAGGTAAAAAATAAGGCTCCACAGTGATAACCATGGAGCCTGTTTTAAATACTTATACGTTAATTACGCTTTATTAGCTACCACATCAGATTCTGCAAAAAAGTAGGCTGCTTCCTTTTTACCGTTTTCTACCGAATCGGAACCGTGAATGATGTTTTCACCAACACTGTCCGCAAAATCGGCTCTAATGGTCCCTTCATCCGCTTCTTCCGGATTGGTAGCCCCGATTAATGTTCTGAAATCCTTGATAGCATTTTCTTTTTCAAGAATCATGGGAACACAAGCCCCACTGCTCATGAATTCACAGAGCTCATCGTAAAATGGACGCTCTTTGTGCACGGCATAGAATCCGCCGGCCGTGTCTTTGGTTAAGCGGGTCATCTTCATTGCAACAATTTTAAAACCTGCTTCCTGTATTCTGCGAGTTACTTCTCCAATAAGTTCTTTTCTTACGCAATCGGGTTTCAAAATAGTAAGTGTACGTTCTATAGCCATTTCTTAAATAAAATTTGTAACAATTTGGGGTTAATGTACTCTTGAAAGTCAAAAGAGTTAACAAATATAAAGCATCTAATACAAATAAACGAAGGCAATTCGGGTTAAGAAACGGGTCTCGGAATGAATAAAGAGAAGGTGATACATTTTAAGTGGGATTGGCAGCTCTCCTCCACACCGGAAGATTTGTGGTACCTTGCCTCAGATACGAACCGCCTGTTCAAAAGCATCAAGCTTCCCTCAGTACAACCGGCTGACATCAGTTATGAAGTAAAAAAAGAGCACCTTCAACTTTCCTACGACAGCATTAACTATTCCGACGCCTGGATTGAAGAACCCTATGAGTGGGAATATCCGTTTCGACTAGGAGTAAAAAGAAATTACAAGAACGGGATATACAAAGAAGTACAGTTGCAAATTGACCTGTTCCCCAACAGTTCCGGTACCTCACTGCAGTACCAGGTCTGGATCACACCCGGCAATGCCCTGCTCTCTTTTTTCAGCATTTTTAAACTTAAGACACTCATCCGCAATCGGTTGAAGAATTATTTCAAAAACTGTGATGAGCTCTGCAAAAAGAATTGGCTGCCATACAACCAGGAAGTAGAAAAAAAGCTGGCTGCCGGTTCACAAAAAAGGATCGAAGCCATCAAAAACGATCTGATTGAACAGACCGGGAAGAAAGATATTGTTACAGAACTGATTGATTTTATCAAGCGGGCAGATGAAATTGATTTGCAGCACATCAAACCGCTCAAGCTTGCCAAACAGTGGCATGCCAAAACCAACGAGGTATTGCAGGTATTTCTGCACAGCGTCAAAGCAGGTCTATTGAATTTTAACTGGAACTTGTCTTGTCCGAATTGCAGAAAAATCCAAAAGACTTGCAAAACACTCAATGAGATTCACGAACCGATTTACTGCTCTGCTTGCAATGAAGAGTTCAGCGTCAACTTTAACCGCTCTGTTCAGCTTACTTTTAAACCCAACCCGCTGATCAGAAAAATTTCCGGAAGAAGCTATGCCCTCTCACATCCACAGATAACACCTCATGTAGTCATCCAGCAGTATCTAAAACCCGGTCAGAGACGCTATGTTAAAACACAGCTAGAGGATGGTATTTATGAGCTGAAAGCATCGAACGCCGAAGGAAAAGCTACATTGAGTGTTTCTGAAAACGGGCAGGATACGGTGCGGGTAAGACTTACAGAGCTGGGTATCGACGGAGAGGCGCAGATTGTCAACCAGCCGAATCTGATTCTGGAAAACAGTACGGATAAAGAACAGCTATTTACCATTCAAAAAACAACCTGGGATCCGGAAGAAGTAACCGCTGCCCACGTCACATCGTTACAGGTTTTCAGGGATCTTTTTTCTCATGAAGTACTGCGAAAAGGTGAAAAAATTGCCGTCGACCAGCTGACGCTGATGTTTACCGACCTGTTCAACTCCACCGGTATGTACCAACAGGATGGAGATAATCATGCCGTCGGGCGCGTCATTGAACATTTTGACATACTCCATGATGCCGTAGCCAAAGAGGGCGGAGCTGTTGTTAAAACAATCGGAGATTCCGTTATGGCAGTTTTTAGCAACCCTGCTCAGGCATTCCGTGCTTTTGCGGCTGCCCAGAAGATTATTTCCAAAGACAAGCGCTTTGACAAGTCATTGAAGCTGAAAGCCGGTATCCACCACGGCAGTTGCGTGGCTGTCAACCTTAATAGTAAAATAGATTACTTCGGCTCTACCGTTAATATGGCTTCACGACTGGTTGACTATGCTGATGAAAATGAAGCTGTAATCTCGGAAGTGGTATCCGCAGATATGGAAATGCAGAAAATACTGGATGAACGAAAGTTTCGCTACACTACAAAGACCAATTACGTACAGTTCAAAGGCTTTGACAGTCAGCGTTTCACGGTTCAGCATGTGAGAATGGAGCCCCCTGCCCTTCGACTGGTTATTTGATTCTTTAGAATCCTGCCATCCCCCCTTTTTTTATTATTTTACGTACTCCTGCTGCTAATTATCTGTTTATTTATTCCTTACCTTTCAATTTGTTATCCTTTGAACTACTGACTTATCATCCAGGAAAATTAATTGGAAAAATCTATGAAAAGCTACAAAGATGCGGACCCACCGATTGCCCACAGTTCGCTTAAAATGAGTAGAAAGAAGAACGTTGCACTGATTGCCCATGATCACCGTAAGTCCGATCTGATCGACTGGTGTGAGTATAACTCAGAACTGCTGGCAAAACACAACCTGTATGGAACCGGGACTACCGGCAAAATGATAGCCGACAAAGTTGGGCTGAATGTACACCGGTTTAACAGCGGTCCGCTGGGGGGTGACCTTCAAATCGGTGCTGCTATCGCAGAACAGGAAATAGATGTGATGATATTTTTCTGGGATCCCCTACAAGCACAACCCCATGATGTAGACGTTAAGGCTCTGCTCCGTATCGGCGTGTTGTATAATATTCCGATGGCTTGCAATCGTTCATCAGCTGACTTTATGATCTCTTCGGATCTAATGGATGAAACCTACGATCGCTTTCTGGTTGATTACAGCAAAAGGTTTACTAAAGATATTGATAAGTAAATATGACTGATTCTTCCGAGCAGAATAGGTTGACAAAAGAGAAGAGTCCTTACCTCCTGCAGCATGCCCATAACCCTGTCGACTGGTACCCGTGGGGAGAAGAAGCCTTCAAAAAAGCAAAAGAAGAAGACAAGCCGATATTTCTCTCCATTGGATATGCAACGTGTCATTGGTGTCATGTGATGGCTCACGAGTCATTTGAAGATAAGGGTATAGCTGAAATGATGAACCGGGCTTTTGTGAATATTAAAGTTGACCGGGAAGAGCGCCCTGATATAGACAATACATACATGACGGTATGCCAGATGCTGACCGGAAGCGGGGGCTGGCCTCTGACTATCCTTATGACTCCTGAAAAAAAGCCGTTCTATGCTGCCACC
Organism: Halalkalibaculum roseum; assembly: GCF_011059145.1. Classification (NCBI taxonomy): domain Bacteria; kingdom Pseudomonadati; phylum Balneolota; class Balneolia; order Balneolales; family Balneolaceae; genus Halalkalibaculum; species Halalkalibaculum roseum. Next base: position 678,226 of record NZ_JAALLT010000003.1, read on the forward strand.
TACATCCCCAAAGAAGGCAGGTATGGAAGGCCGGGCATGCGTGAGCTCATTCCACGTATCAATGGTTTATGGAATAATGAACGGCAAAAAGTTAATAACTCCGCTGAAGAGATTATTCAGGCTTTCCAAAAGTCAAACAGGCAGGAACGCGGGGAGGCACTAACTACAGAGATACTTGAAGAAGCATTTCAAACCTACTCTCAGCAATATGATAGTAAAAAAGGCGGATTTGGAAGTGCTCCTAAGTTTCCCAGCCCGCATAACCTGATGTATCTACTTCGTTACTGGCGACATTCGGGAGAAGAAAGTGCCTTAAGGATGGTAACAACTACCTTGGATGCCATGCAAAAAGGTGGCCTGTTTGACCAGGTAGGATTCGGATTTCACAGGTATTCTACAGATGCCGACTGGCTTGTGCCTCATTTTGAAAAGATGCTGTACGACCAGGCCATGCTAACCCTTGCTTACACAGAAGCATGGCAGGCAACCGGGAATAACAGATTCAAAGAAACAGCAGATAAAACCATTGCATATGTCTTGCGGGATATGCAGCATAGTGAGGGAGCTTTCTATTCGGCTGAAGATGCCGACAGTGAGGGGGAAGAAGGAAAGTTCTATGTGTGGAGTATGGATGAAATTCGAGAAGCCTTACCTACCCCTGAAGCCGAACTGGCTATAGAGGTTTTCAACATGACCGAAGAAGGAAATTATGCTGATGAGGCCAGCGGACGACGAACCGGAACGAATATTCTTCATCTCACAAAACCCCTTGAGAATCTTGCGGAAGAACGTAACATGTCTGCTGAAAAGCTTAAGAAGAAGATCAATGAGATCAGGGAAATTCTTTACCATCGAAGAGAGCAGCGGCAGCGTCCTCTGCTCGACGATAAGATACTAACCGATTGGAATGGTCTGATGATCGCCGCTTTAGCTAAAGCGGGAAAGGTCTTTAATGATCATACAAGCATAGAAGCAGCTGAAAAAGCCTACAGCTTCATCAAAGATACTCTTATCCGGGAGGATGGCACGCTGCTCCACCGTTTTCGCGAAGGAGAATCAGCCATCCGTGCTCACACCGATGATTATGCATTTCTGATTTGGGGTCTGCTGGAACTCTATGAGGCAACCTTCAATACCGACTACCTTGAAGATGCTGTGGAATTAAATAATATTTTTATCGACCGCTTTTGGGATGGCAAGCAAGGCGGTTTTTACTTTACCGATGAGGAGAGCGAAGAGTTACTGGGGCGCAAGAAAGAGGTATATGATGGGGCCATTCCATCGGGCAACTCGGTTGCTCTTTCCAATTTACTTAGAATCGGTCGCATGACAGCTGATGTAGACTTAGAGACAAAAGCGGATGAATTAATGCGCTTGTATTCCTCCCAGGTAAAACGGGCTCCCACAGGTTTTGGACAATTTTTGCAAGGTGTTTATTTCGCATTAACAGAATCATATGAAATTGTGATTGCAGGCGAGCGGGATGATAAGGCAACACAGGATATGCTAAACAGAGTGCAGTCCAATTTTATACCCAACAAAGTGATTCTCCTGCATGAACCCGGTGACTCAAAGATTCGTGATCTCGCCCCCTACGTCAAGGAACAGAGAATGGTTGACGACAAAACCGCCGCTTACGTATGCCGCAATTACAGCTGCGAAATGCCTACACAAGATCCCCGAAAAGTGATGAATCTGTTAAAAATCTGATGGTTTTTTCAGGGTATAATTTTTCGAAACTCTAAGTTCAAAAATAAATACGTTTCGAATTTTTCACCCAAACTCTTTAATTCAGCTCAATTACAGTAATAGCCGGAGGGGCATTATAGCGAACCGGTGCAAGTGTGAATCCAAGTCCATTGTTAATGTTAAGCAGCAGATCTCCCCTCTTATAAGTACCGCTGACATATTCGGTTTCCATCTCGGAAGCGGAAAAGGTCATTCCAAATAGTGGTACTCTCACCTGACCTCCATGCGTATGGCCGGCCAGATAGAGATGATAGTTATTATTCCTGGCCTCATTCAAGATTTGGTCAGAAACCTGGTGTGCCGCAAGTATCTTCATATTTACTCTCACAGAATCCGCTGTCAACTGTCTTACTTTTTCCGGATCTGCTCTTTTGCTATAGACCTGGGTAATACCCGTCAGAAGCACTTTAACCTTCCCTACATTAATGATTCGGTTTTCGTCACGCAGAAGTGGTATTCCTTTCGACTCTAAGGCAGGTTCAACATTAGAGAGGTCTGCCCAATAGTCATGGTCACCGACTACTGCATAAGCGCCGTACGTAGCCTTAACCTTGGCAAACTCTTCAGCCGACATTTCAATATAGTCGGTTCCGTAGGAAATTAAATCTCCGGTAAAGATGACAATATCAGGGTCCTGGGCATTTACCTTGTCTATGTAAGCCGCAATTTCTTCCCTACCGGTATACTGGTCTCCCTGAATATCTGAGATATGAACTATGCGTAGACCCTGCAAATCTCGCGGTAAATTCTCAATAGTAAGCTCAACCTGCTGCGTATCGATTTGTGTAGTATTGAGATACATCTTAATGCTGCTAAATACCAAAACTAAGAGCACAGTTATCCATACTACTTTACTGTAAAGTCGGTTACGATTTTGCGGATCTCCATATTGCAAAAAGTGAGCACCGACTTTAATAATGTCTAGTACTATGATCCAAGTCAACAGTTGATAGCTCGCGGCAAATCCAAACCAGAACCAGTAGGTAATAGGTTTGGGAATTTCCAGTAAATCCAGTCGTCCCTGTATACCGTATGTAATCAAACCGGTAATCGGGAGACAGTAAAATGTCAACAGAACAATAAATGGAAGCCAGCGAACGATGGTACGCTTCGACAGAAAACGTGCCGATTGGGTGAGCCGCCAAGCCAGGTATAAGTGGGCAATCGCCATAATACCTGAAACCAACAGTGTCATTCTTAGTAACCAGGGCAAATCTGAAGAGATTAAATTAGGTTTAAATGGTATTTTATTGACACAAGGCTAGCAGATTTTCAAGAAATGACCAAATTTGTTTTATTGGATTCAATCTGAGCAACCATTTAATACGTATTAGCTATAGGTGTACCCGGCGTGATCATTTTCACCATATTAGCAGCTTTCGGCAAAACAGATCATTCAGATGCTGATGAGGAAGTTGAAATACTCAGGCGCATTAAGGCCCGGGACGAAAAAGCCATGGCTGAGCTGTATGAACTTTATAACGGTTTACTTTTTAGCATGATCATATCCGTTGTGAAGAAAAAAGAAGAGGCAGAAGATGTTTTGCAGGAGGTTTTCGTCACAATCTGGGAGAAAGCTCCCACTTTCAATGAGGAACGCGGAAATGTCTACAGCTGGCTGGTCACATTGACACGGAACAAGGCCATTGACCGCATTCGCTCGAAAGATTACAAGACTCAGAAAAAAGCAACACAAGATGTCGATGCACCTGATTTTTTCCTGGAAGGAAATAAGTACGATCCCTTAAAGACTACCATATATTCTGACCGTACCGAACTGGTCAAAAAGGCCCTGAGTGAAATACCCGAAAGTCAGAGCGAAGTACTTAAAATTGCATACTATGAAGGCTTAACACAGAGAGAGATTTCCGAACAGCTCGATATCCCTCTGGGGACTGTCAAGACCCGAATGAGACAGGGAATGATAAAGCTTAAAGATTTACTAGGCGAATATATTTCATACAATGACTGACGAAGAGACAAATAAGCAACATTTTGAAGAGCTCTGTGCAGGTTATGTGCTCGATGCACTGGAGCCTGATGAGCGCGAGGAATTTGAAAAATTACTGGATAGTGCCTCTGAAGAAGAGCGTAAGCTGTATCAACGGATGAGGTCAGCGGCAAATCAAATAGCCTTCAGTATAGAAGAGACCGAGGCACCGGAGGTAGTCAGGGAGAGAATTCTTTCACAAGTGCGAAACGGGTCAGGTGGGAATGACAAAGAGAGTATATCGAGCATACCTCAAGAGGAAGAAGAAGCGGATGGTTTTGATCGAGCAACTTTAGCTATTGCAGCCTCATTTGCTCTTCTGCTGGTAACACTTAGTCTGGTTTTCTACTCCTTCAACTTAAGCTTTGAAATTTCAAGCCAGGAAGAAGTCATTCAGGAACAGCAAGCTACAATCTCTGAACTGCAAAACGAAATCGAACAGAAGGAAGAACTTCTCTCTATTCTTGAATCACGTGAGGTAGATCTCATATTGATGTCCGGTATGGAGGCTAATCCAAACGGATACGGAAAAGTGATTTGGGACGCCGAGTCCAATAGAGCCCTGCTGCAGGTCTCAAACCTACCTGCGGTGCCCTCTGATAAGGACTACCAGCTCTGGATAATTAAAAATAACAAACCGGTGAGCGCCGGTGTATTTGCGGTGAATGACCCCGCCAAGGATTCGTTCTTTAAAATTGAAGAGATGGACGGTCCCGAGCAATCGGCAGATGCTTTCGCCATTACTATGGAACCCAAGGGCGGTATGCCGCAACCTACCGGCGACATGTACCTGATGGGGAATCGAATTAACAACTGACCGAATTTTTAGAAAAAATTAGCACCCAGCGTCGGCTTGGCTGAAATCAAGATAAATACTACTGTTCACTCAGCTGCTGGAAAAGATAGTTCTGAAGACTCAGCACACTTACACCTGATGGAATCTGTACCATCGCCTTGGCGATACTAGATTCGTTAATCTCATCTGCTTCGGTAACGGTCTTTAATTCACCATCCTGGTAAGACTCAATTCGTAAAGGGAAATAGCCCTCTTCAAAAATAAGAGATATCGGAAAATCACCGCTGATCATTCCTTCAACATCATCACCCCATGGCTCGGCAAGCATTCCCCAATTGAACTGTAAATCCTGGGTCATCCATACCGAAACATAATCTCCTTTGTGCTCTTCATCAGAAAAGATAAATTTTTCGCTATCGAACCCATTGATGGTTTCCCTTTCTCCGGTTCTTTTATAGTTGATATCCGTATCGTTTTCTCTCTGGTTGCCGGAACTCCCACCAAACAGATTCATCATCGAGGTGATATCCATTTTCGAAATTTTTAAGGCCTTATCTTTACCGGTTAGAAATACAAAGTCTTCAAAGTCCAACCTGACAAGTACACCCTCTGTCCGGATATTGCCCATGAAATCGTAGCTGTTGTCACCCTGAAGCAGTATGCGATCCGGAGTCACAAACATGGTAAAGCGATCATTATTTATTTTCTCGCCTGACTTTAATTCATAGCTGTTGTAGACAACTTTACCTTCAAACTGGGCATGAGCATATTCGGTTGTTAAGAAGAGCAAGAGTAAAGTGAAAAATAGCGAAGACTGTTTTTTCATGACGTTTCTTAAATATTAATTCTGGATTTCCGATTATGTTGTACTCATTTAGCTGCCCGGATGTTTCACTAAATTAAAAATCCCGCCCAATTGAGCGGGATTCAATCTTATAAAAGTAACGGCGAAAATAGAATTTAATTATACGGCTTTTAATGTCTCCATATCAACGTTCACTTTTTTGATCCAGCCGCCGGCAACAACATCATTGCCTTCGTAACAGACTACAGCCTGCCCGGGCGTGATAGCTTCCCGGCCTGTCGGGAAAGTGACTTCTATTTCGTCTTCGTCGGTTTGAGTGACATAACCGATTGTACCTGCATCATTGTACCGTATCGCACCGGTGATCTCCATCTCCTTTTCAGGGATACGGTCGTATTTAATCAGGTTGATTTCCCTGGCCTTACAAGTAGTACTGATTAGATCTTTCTTTTCACCTATGGTGATGACATTGGTCTCCGGATTTATATCTGTTACATAAACCGGTATCCCCATTGCCAGATCCAGTCCGCGGCGTTGGCCGATGGTATAGAAAGGATAACCTTCATGTTCACCGACAACATTTCCTTCCTGATCGACAATTTTGCCACCTGAAACCTTTTCTTCAAGACCTTCAACGCGGTCCTTGAGAAAACGACGATAGTCATCATCAGGGACAAAGCAAATTTCATAGGAGTCTGGTTTGGTAGCCACTTTTGTCAGCCCGAAATCTTCGGCCATCTGCCTGATTTCCGTTTTTTCGTATTCTCCAAGCGGAAATATAGTTCGGGCCAGATGCTTTTGTTTAACGCCCCATAAAGCATAAGACTGGTCTTTACTGGGATCCAGTCCACGACTGATCACATGACGCCCATTCTCTTCACGGACATTGGCGTAATGCCCTGTTGCAATATAGTCACAACCCAGGTTATCGGCTCTTTTCAGCAATGCAGCCCATTTGATGTGGGTATTGCATAATACACAGGGATTGGGCGTGTGTCCGGTCATATAATCTTCCACAAACCGATCGATTACCCATCCGCCGAATTCATCACGGATGTCAACGATAAAGTGCTTGAAGCCGTGTTTTACCGCAATCTGACGGGCATCATTCATAGACTCCAGTGTGCAGCATCCTGTCTCCTTATCGGATTTACCGCCTACACGGGAGTAGTCCCATGTTTTCATGGTAATTCCGATAACTTCATAACCTTTTTCTTTGAGCATGACTGCTGCGACCGAAGAGTCCACCCCTCCGCTCATAGCGACCAGTACTCTGCCTTTGCTGCTCATGAATTGCGTAACTGTTTATTCAACTTTTATTCAAACAAATAAAATAATGCTTTTTTATGTAAATCGTGTGAAGTATAAGAAAGCCACAATTCAAAGATAAGAACGAGTCAGCCGGTGTTTGAAGATCTTCCGCTCAATGAATTAACAACTCTTGGCAGATCACCGATAAAATCAGCATCACATATAAAGGTAGGGCTTCCAGTCGTCTTCCACTCCTCCTAATATGGATTGCAGGAAGGTAATGTGAATGGGACGGAAGGGTTTCTGTTTTAAGGGCATTTCAGCCTCATCAGGGGTTCGGTTACCTTTTCGAACATTGCAGTTATCGCAGGCAGTTACCAAGTTTTCCCAAGTATCCATACCGCCCCTGCTTCTCGGCAATACGTGATCAATGGTAAGATTTTTCTTTCTACCGCAATACTGGCAGGTGTTATTATCGCGCTTCATTACGTTTCGGCGCGAAAGAACAATTCTGTTGTAGGGAATATTGATGTAACGGCGTAATCGAATTACCGAAGGATAGGAAAACTCATCCGATACCGTCCTGATCTTCTTATCTGGATAGTCATGCAGCATCTCAGCCTTATCCATGAAAAGAAGCTTTACAGATCGGTGTACTGAGCAAACACTCAAGGGCTGATAATCTTGATTTAAGACTAGTACACTGGCATTCATAGCTTAATTAATGTTCGTTTGAAAGCAATGAGAGTATAAGTCGAACACAGACGACGTAATATTAAAGCTTAATTAAGGGTATTTAAATTGTAGAATCAACTCTTTAATGGACATTAATGCAATAAAAAAGGCGTCTGAAACTTAATTCAAACGCCTTTAAAATCGTTCAACGTTGATTATCCAAGGAAATAATTTAATATCTCGTCATCAATTTCCGGATTGATGGCTACCGCAAGGGCAATGGAAACCGCAAGACCGATCAGGGCATATCCGACATCTTTACCAATCAGTTTGAGGCTCTTTTTCAATGGTTTTCCTTTGCCGCGGGCATCGGTAAAGGTCATTGCAATTTCCCGTCCCGCCAACAAGCCGATAAATACCCAGGTGGTACTCATCGGTATCTGACTCTTTATTTTGAAGTAGTAAAGAATGATGGCGTATACAAAATCGATAATGGTGGCTGAGCGAATATCTCGAACATCTGATTTTTCCGTTACCACCTTCTGTATTTTATCTCCCCTCAGGTAGAACAGAATGCCAAGACCAAAGAATATATAGAGAGCGAACACCGCAAACTGGTTGAAGGTCATTGAACGTGGTAAATAGACAGCGATATTTGCCGCATCTTGCATGATCCAGACAGCCCATAGGGAACCGCTGGTAAGCCATTGAAATCCTGTCCACATCGGATGTGGCTTCCCTTTAATGAATTTTTTGATGACCCCTGAAAGTACAATCCAAACAATAATGGAAGCTACAAATGCCACCAGGTAACCGGAAAGGCTTTTCTCAAGCACTGAGCCTATTGCGGAAGCATCTGCCGCAAAACAGCTTAAAAGTAAAAATGTGGTGGATACCGGCATTCTCATCCGGGTGAGCATCAGAAGGAAGATGGGCGCTGCTATCTGCAAAAAGGTAAAGGAAGCTGGAGCTTCAGAAAACCCTTTGGATGCCAGGCGTTGGTAACTGACATCCCCATCATAGGCATACCAGCTGTACGAAACGGTGGCAAGAAAAATGCCGCCTATAAAGAGCCAGAGCACCCACCATTTTTTATCTTCGTTGGAGGCAATAAAAGTGCCTATGGTCTGTATACTATCGTTGGCAATGGCCGAATAGCCGGCCAGCGCAAACCCGACCCATTTTGCTATTTCCGCATTCGGGAAGGACACTCCGGCAACAAAGAAAAACACTCCTAATAGTGCCAGAAAAGTCCGCTCTTCCCTGAAAACAGTATAGAAACTGTCAGGAATAAGGCGTTCAAGTAAACTTACAGATTCTGCGGATGCGTCGCTGTCTGACATTTAGTTATATTGAAGAGTCTGATACTCAAATCAAGTGATGTAAAATCGCTATTGCACTAGAAACATGTGTTAACTTAGTGTTAAGCTTTTTGTACTTTTAGCATGCTAATATAAGTTTGCAGATACTTTTTTAGAATGTTCTATGATGTACATTGCGTATCCTGCCACTGAAGCACTCAAACTGTGCAAATTATTAGATTATTTCATCAATAAACTCTTTATATTGGCACGTTTCATAATCCCCAAATTACACATTCCAAACTGATTTACTCTCTTATTTATGCCATACAATAAGAACATGTACACTACGGGCTATTATAAGGAACCGGGCCCAAAGCTAGATGAAGAATCGCCTTTTGAATCCATGATGGAGCGTTTCCGTTTTGCAGCTGATATACTCGAGCTGGATGAGGGCATGTTCCAGTATCTGGCCAGCCCTGTCAAACAGGTTATCGTCTCTATCCCGGTTGTAATGGACTCCGGTGATATTCAGGTATTTGAAGGATACCGCGTAATTCATGACAACGTTTTAGGTCCCTCTAAAGGCGGTATTCGTTACGCGCCCGATGTCACTATTGATGAGGTAAAAGCACTGGCAGCCTGGATGACATGGAAATGTGCTATTGTGAACGTACCTTTTGGTGGAGCAAAAGGCGGCGTTCGTTGCAATCCTAAAGAGCTTTCGAAAGGGGAGCTGGAGAGGCTTACCAGAAGATATACAGCAAATATGCTGGAGGTTTTCGGTCCCGACCGGGATATTCCCGCACCGGACATGAACACTGATGAGCAGATCATGGCATGGATTATGGACACTTACAGCATGAATGCCCACAAAACAGAAACTGCTGTGGTAACAGGTAAACCTATTATCCTGGGTGGTTCACAGGGTCGCAAAGAGGCAACAGGACGCGGGGTAGTTACCGTAACGCTGGCTGCGCTGAACAAACTGCGTATCCTTCCCAATAAGTGTACGGTGTCCGTGCAGGGATTTGGTAATGTCGGCTCTATCTCAGCAAAATTGATGTATGAACAGGGAGCAAAAATCATTGCCATCAGTGATATTACCGGAGGTTATTATAATAAAGACGGTATTGATATCCCCAAGGCAATCGAGTATACCAAAAATAACAACGGTACCCTTGAGGGTTTCCCAAATGCAGAAAAAATCACCAACGACGAGTTGCTGCAGATGGAGTGTGATGTACTGATTCCGGCAGCTAAAGAAGATCAGATAGGCAAGCACAATGCTCCAAAAATCAATGCCCGTATCATCTCTGAAGGGGCTAACGGACCGGTAACTGCAAATGCCGACTCCATTCTCGAGGATAAAGGTATTATGGTTATTCCCGATATCCTTGCAAATGCAGGCGGCGTAACAGTCTCCTATTTTGAATGGGTTCAGGACAGGCAGGGTTATTTTTGGACGGAAGAGCGCGTTAATCGACGTCTTAACCGAATGATGCGAAACGCTTTTGACAATCTCTTTGAAGTAAGTGAAAATCACAATATCACACTGAGACAGGCGGCATATGTCTTCGGAATTGATAAGGTGGCTTCAACACTTCGAATGCGGGGAATCTATGCGTAATAATTTTCTGTTTATTTAAATAATTATAAGTAGTATATCTAGCTATATTCAGAATCAGGCATACAACTTCAGCTTATGACCAATTCATCCTTTAAAGAAATAGTTCTGGAATCCTCGTTTGATGAAGTGGAACATCTGGAGGATTACGTAAATGAACTGCAGGACTGGGCTGAATTCAAGGATGAAGACTATGCGCGCATTATGCTCACACTCAGTGAAGCAGTGACAAATGCTATCGTTCATGGGAACAAGGAGAATCCCGAAAAACAGGTCATCATTCGGAGCAAGCTGACTAACGGTACCCTCTACATCAGCGTAAAAGATGAGGGTGCAGGTTTTGATCCTTCTAACATTCCCAACCCCCTTAAAGAAGAAAATTTGATGAATATAGGTGGGCGCGGTGTTTATCTTATCAAGGAGTATGCCGATGATCTTCAATTCTACGAAAACGGTACCAAGCTGGAAATGCTATTCAAACTTCACTAGAGCAACAGTTTAATTTACGGTTGATTTATTTACCAAATGAAGTTGTGGTAATACTTATCGCTCTTATTGAACATTCTGCGTTAGGCTTCCGCTGATTCGCTGCAGTTCTGTTTCCGCCAACTTTGCTTCAAACTGTGCCTGTATGAGGCGGCTCTCGGCGCTGATAAGTGTACGCTGCACTTCCCTGAGTTCAATAGAGTTTATTGTACCCAGCTTGAACCGTTCAAGTGCAATTTCCAGCGACTGCTCTGCATAGATAAGATTCTCGCTTTCCAGCTTAACGAGTTCAAGTGAATTCAAGTAACTTTTGAACTCCGACGACATTCCCGCCTCCACCTGAAGCTTCTGATCTTCAAAGGCCAATTCGCTATTTTTGTGGCGGATCTTAGCATTTTCTATCTGCCTTCCTGTGTTAAATCCATCAAATATATTAAGACGTGCGGTCACACCGTAGTTAAACCCGTCTGACTGGTTTAATTCTAAAAATCCGGCCCCTGATTCATTACGGGAGTAATTAAATCCTGCATTCAAATCCACTTCTGGTAAGCGCTCGCCCTGAAGCTCCTTAATTTCAAGACCTGCAACTCGTTGGTTGATGCGAGCAACCGTTAGTCCTTTATTATTCTGCATTGCTTTCTGTAATAGGTCATTAAATTCAAGATCTTCCTCAACCGGAATGGACTGCATAACGGAAAATTCGGTCCCTATATCCCTTGAGAGAAGTTCGTTGAGCAGTACCTTGGCGCTATTCAACTGTACCTCCTGCCTTATTACCGCGGCCTTATCAGCATTCAAGTCAGCGCGCGCCTGTAAAAGATCGTATTCAGAACCGGATCCCAGATCTTTCCTTGTTTCTGCAATACTAATACGTTGTTCAGAAACTTCAACGGTACTTTCCAGCACATCATAAATCTTCTGTTGTCGAATAATATTGTAGTAAGCTCCTATAATGGAGGCTACGGTATTTTCTAATGTCAGGCGAAATTGCTCCTCCCCTAATGCTTTTAATTCATTCAGTCTTTCATAGGTGGTAAACATTCGAAGTCCGTCAAAAATCGTCCAGTTCAGGGAAGCATTGGCATTGGTGGTGTTAGACTTTGCGTTCTCTGTGGTATTATTTGGAATTCCCCCCTGCGCGAATTCCTGTTTGCTATCCTGAATGCTGTATGAGCGGCTACCGGTTGCTGTAATCGTAGGAAGAAAGCCAGCGTTGCCAAGGGTAAAGTTATTATCTGCTATATCGGCATCATTTCCAGCAATACGTATGGAGTAGTTGTTTTCGAGTCCGATGGACAAAGCCTCCTCTACAGACAATGTATCCTGCGCAGAAAGTGAAGAGCTTAAAATTAGAAGTAATACTGAACCCAGAACAGCTGGTCGTATAATCATAGTATTAAACATTTGCCGGTTGCATCTCTTCCGTTTTCTGAATCAGTTCGGGATCGATACCGTCATCGGCCGATTTGACCGGTGAGAAGTATGAATATATCGCAGGTATCACGTACAGAGTAAAGAAGGTACCAATTATCAATCCGCCAATTACCGCGATACCCATCGAGGTGCGGCTTTCTGCACCGGCACCAAGCGCGAGTGCAATAGGCAAAATTCCAAGTACCGTAGAAAGACTGGTCATCAATATGGGTCGAAAACGGGCTACCGAAGCATCTTTGATAGCTTCCATCACGCTGAGACCGGCCTCCTGCCTTTGATTGGCAAATTCAACAATTAGAATACCATTTTTGGTCACCAGTCCGATCAACATGATGATGCCGATTTTACTGAAGATGTTCAGCGTCAGATCAAAGTACCAGATAGAGACCAACGCGCCGAGAAGAGCCAAAGGAACGGTGAATAAGATGATAAATGGATCCCTAAAACTCTCAAACTGTGCGGCCAGCACAAGGTATATGAGTATCAGAGCAAGGATAAGCGTAAAGTTCAGGCTGGAGGCACTCTCCTCGAAATCTCGCGAGGGACCGCTCAGGCTGGTGCTGATGGATTGATCCAAAACACGATCTGCAATCTGCTCCATAGCCGTGATTCCGTCACCGATGGTTTTACCCTGAACCAGTCCTGCAGAGATGGTCGCTGAAGCAAACCTGTTAAAACGAAATAATTGTGGCGGACTGCTTTCTTCTGAAACTGTCACCAGGTTATCCAGCTGAATCAGCTCTCCCCTGTTGTTCCTTACGAAGAGGGTTTTAAGATCAACCGGTTCGTTTCGGTCTTCACGCTCTACCTGACCGATTACCCAGTATTGCTTTCCGTCTCTGATAAAAAAACCAAAGCGCTGACCGCTAAAAGATAGTTGCAGCGTTTGAGCGATATCCGCGGCTGAAACACCGAGGGCACGTGCGCGATTGCGGTCGATTTGCACTCGCAATTCCGGACGGTTGAACTTAAGGTTTACGTCAGCATACGTGAATGTCGGCTCTTGCTGTGCTGCTTGCAGGAAAGGCGGAATTACTTCTTTGAGCTTGTTAATGTTGGGAGCTTGCAGCACGAACTGTACCGGCAAACCAAGGCTTCTGGTTCCGATACTTTGAGGCTGGGAAACAAAAGTCTGGGCTCCCGTAAGATCCCTTACCACTGCAGAAAGATTATCCGCTATTTCTTGCTGCGAACGCCCGCTTTCCCGATCTTCCGGATCCTTGAGTATGGTGAATCCAAAACCGGAGTTTACGGAACTCGCGGCCCCGAAACCGGGTGAAGTGACGGAGATGACAGCTTTAGCTTCCGGCACGGTATCATTAATGGTAGCCACCAGCTTGTCCATATAATGATCCATATATTCAAATGAAGCACCCTCAGGTGCCTGGGCAAATAATCGTACACTGCTTCTATCTTCAATAGGTGCTACTTCCTGTGGCAGGGTTGCTCCTAATAAGGCAATCAATCCTCCAGCCACAAAAATGATGATGAATGCCACCCAGCGCTTTGCCATAAAGGACTCAAGACTGTTTCTGTAAGCGGCATTCAATCGCTTGAAAAAAGGTTCGGTCTTGTAATAGAATCGGCTATGCTTTTGCTCCTTTCTCAAGAACTTCGAGGAGAGCATGGGCGTTAGTGTCAACGCCACAAAGGTAGATATCACGACCGCACCCGCAATCACTACACCAAATTCCCGGAACAATCTTCCGGTCACTCCCCCGATAAACAGGATGGGCATAAAAACTGATATCAAGGCAAGTGAGGTTGCGACTACGGCAAAGAAAATTTCTTTGGAACCTAAAATACCTGCTTCTACAGGATTGTACCCCTGTTCAATTTTGGCATATATATTTTCCAGTACTACAATGGCGTCATCAACCACTAATCCGATAGCCAGCACGATTGCGAGCAAGGTAAGTACATTGATAGAAAAGCCGGCAATGTACATGACGAAAAAAGCTCCTATCAGGGCTATGGGAATCACAATAACCGGGATGATGGTAGTGCGCCAATCTCTCAGGAAAAGAAAGATGATCAGAATAACCAGGAAGAAAGCAATGAAAATGGTCTGCTGTACTTCCAAAATAGATTCATCTATGTACTCAGTACTGTCGAAACCTGTAGCAATCTCAATATCAGGAGGTAGGTCTCGCTTTATATTTTCTACACGGTTGAAGAGCTCTTCAGCAATGGCCAGCTGATTGGCACCCGGCTGCGGAACCGCGACGACTCCAACCATCGGTACCCCATCGCGTTTCAAAATAGTGCGTTCATTTTGTGCTCCAAGTTCAGCCTCACCGATATCTCGGAAACGGATGGTATTACCAGCTGTTTCCTTAATAATCAGGTTGTTGAATTCTTCGACATTTGTCAATCTGCCCATTGTACGGATCGTCAATTCCGTGGTATTTCCTTCAATACGACCGGATGGCAGCTCCACATTTTCACGGTTGAGTGCATTGCGCACGTCAAGGGGAGTTAAATCATAGGCAGCCAGCTTGAGCGGATCCATCCACAGACGCATGGCATACTCCTTGGAACCCCAAATCTGTACGCTGCTCACTCCGGAAATGGTTTGCAGGCGCTCCTTAAACATATTGTCTGCAATATTCGTGAGGTCAAGGAGATTGCGTCTTTCGCTGTTTACATTCAAAAATACAATTGGAAATGCATCGGCATCTGCTTTCGATACAACCGGCGGTTCGGCATCGGGTGGTAGACTGTTTATTGATCGTGAAACACGGTCGCGCACGTCATTTGCCGCTGTTTCCAGATCCTGATCAATATCAAATTCCACAGTTATGGTACTCCGGCCTTCGCGACTGGTGGAGGAGAGCGTGCGTATTCCCGCCACACCGTTGATAGATTCTTCCAAAGGCTCGGTAATCTGGGACTCGATAACATCGGCATTAGCACCGATATAAGAGGTACTTACAGTAATGATCGGTGGATCCACAGCCGGGTATTCTCTTACCCCCAGGTAATTAAACGAAATAATCCCAAAGAGAATGATGACAATTGACATCACCGAAGCAAGTACCGGTCTGCGAATACTAAGAGATGATAAACTCATGCTGTCTACCTCGGCTGATTATTGTGATTGAATTTCGTTGATCCTTACCGGCATGCCCTGTCTAACCTGAAGCAGACCTGTTGTCAGAACCGTATCTCCGGGCTGAATGCCATCCACGATGCGAACTCTTTCTGCTGTTCGCAGACCTGTTTCAACCCGCTGTTCCGCAACCGAACCGTTTTTAAATAAGTATACTTTCTGTCCCTGCAGTTCCGGGATGAGAGAAATTGTTGGAATCATTAATGCATCATCAATGGTTTCCAGTATCAATTCAATATCGGCAAAGGCTCCCGGAACCAGCAGTCCCTCATCATTATCACTTAATGCACGCAATTGCAGTGTCCTCGTCTGGGAGTCAATTTTGGGTTCTATCGCATAAATCTCCCCATCAAATGCACCTTCGGTACCCTGTACGGTAAATGAAATATCATCACCGACTCGTACCCTGTTAACATATCTTTCGGGCACTGAAAAATCGAGTTTTACGGGATTGATGTTCTGTAGTGAGGCAATTCGTGTAGTAGGAGATATATAACTGCCGTCACTTACGTACTTGAGTCCTACCCTGCCCCTAAACGGTGCCCTGATCTCAGTTTTATCTATTTGGGCCCGAATGAGCTGCACTTCTGATTTCAGTACATTAACTTCATTAAGGGTAGCATCATAATCTTCCTGGCTTATGCCTCCCTTTTCGAGGAGTTGTTGCTGTCTTCTTTCGCGTTCCGATGCAAGATTCAGACGATATTGTGCTCTTTGCAGCTGGGCTTGCAGTTCACTGTCATTGATTTTGATCAAAAGCTGGTTTTTGTCAACCATTTTACCTTCATCAAGGTAAATGTCAGTAATTTTACCTGACACTTCACTGCGAAGCTCAACCTCTTCATTTGCGAGTATACTTCCTGTACTAAAAATTTTATCCTGAACCCGGGTAGGTTCAACCATCACTGCATCAACCGATAACGGCGCACCACTGTTTTGTTGGGATGCCGTTTCCTCACCTTCAGAGAATAGAGGCTTAACTTTAGGGTAGGCAATAAGCACTACCGCTACAAAGATTACCACACCGGTCACTATTTTTTTAAGAGAACTGCTCATTTTAAGATTTTAGATTATCGAAATTGGTACTATAACCCCTCAATTTAAAAGTTAGTTAAGTAAGGGAATAATTTTTTGTAATAAGAAATGTTAAAAGTTAATTACAGTATTACCAGCTGTGATTATATGTGATGAAAGGTTACATATAGTTATTATGATTGCCTGTTATAGAAATCAAAAAAACCCATCCCGTATATATAAAAAAAGACGGTGAGCGCATCGCCCACCGTCCGTACTATAATAATCTTGCTCTAATTTGACATCTGAGCTTCAAGCTGCTTCTTCAGCTGAGCTTTTGGCACTGCGCCAACAATCTGGTCAACGACTTCTCCATTTTTAAAAATCAGGAGAGAAGGAATACTTCGAATACCATACTTGGTCGAAATTTCCGGATTATTATCTACATCAACCTTGCCGATTCTTGCTTTTCCTTCAAATTCTTCTGCCAGTTCATCAACAACCGGGCCAACCATTCGGCATGGGCCGCACCATTCTGCCCAAAAATCTACCAGTACCGGCTTATCGGAGTTTAAAACATCTTCTTCAAATGAGTCATCTGTAAATGTGAGTGCTTTTCCCATATCAATCTATATACATTAATTCTTATTTCAGTTATGTAATTAACAATCTTAATATCCCACAAATCGTTCTTATTATCACATCGTTTATGGTTATGGAATTCATCATGAAAACTTATCTCAGGATTTCCATTGATCCATAAAAAAGTGCAATTAAACGCTTTTGGCAAGAGCTACGGAATCTTCACCGATCAGTGACTTCAATCCGCCCAGTAATTCTTCATTGGGATCGACTACAAACTTCCGAACATGCATGGCGAAAGGTCGCTTTGCTTCGCTGCTCAAAACATTGAAGCGTACATTCGTTTTACCCTGATGCTCCTTGAACAGAGTCGCCATCTTTTCCAATTCATCCTCAGTCACATAATTAGTGTCTATGTCAAGCTTTAGCTCGAGCTTGTCCTGAAATTTCTCGCGCATACTTTCAATTCGTTCGAAGGAATTGGCAATGATTTTGGGCTGGCCGCTTCTGGTATCAATACTACCATCCACCACTACCAGGGTGTCTACCTGTATCATTCCCAGGTTTCGATCGTAAGTGTCGTTGAAAGCGATCACTTCAATGGTACCATGCAAGTCTTCCATCTGCAAAAAGGCAAATGGGCGACCCTTTTTATCGGTAACCCTTTTTACATTGGTAATAATTCCGGCACATCGCACATCCGTGCGCTCGTTGAGCTTTTCAAGTGATTCCGGATCCAAGGTTTGCGTGCAGAATAGCTTAATATCTTCCTTGAATTTACTCAAGGGGTGACCGCTGAGGTAAAAGCCTATAAGTTCGCGTTCCTTATTGAGCCGCTCAATATTTGACCAGGGTTGAATCTGCTGCAATTCGGGCTCATCGATAGCAGAGCTGTTGCTGGTACCGTCACCGAAGAGATCAGACTGGTTTGAATTTTCCATCTCCTGCACCCGTGAACCATAACTGAGAATAGTATCCATATTCTCAATAAGCTGTCGTCTGTTCGGGTTCAGGGAATCAAACGCACCGGCCTGGAACAGGCTCTCAAGCGTTCTTTTGTTACAAACTCTTGAGTCAATACGACTAGCGAAATCATATACTGACTCAAATTTGCCGTTCTCTTTACGCTCTTTAACCAGTTCATCAACGGCATTTGAACCGACACCCTTGATCGCCTCCATGCCGTATTGAATTCTTCCATCTACGGCAACAAACTTACCGGCTCCGGTATTGATATTTGGGGCATCGACGGTAATCCCGTTACGGTAACATTCTTCTATAAACTTGGAGACCTTATCAATATCCCCCATGTTATGACTCAATACTGCAGCCATATATTCAGAAGGATAGTTGGCTTTAAAGAAGGCTGTCTGATAAGCTACTACCGAATAAGCGGCCGAGTGTGATTTGTTAAATCCATACTTAGCAAATTCGGCCATCATATCGAATATCTCGATCGCTTTTGCTCGGTCAACTCCGTTCTCGATGGCGCGCTCAACAAATATCTCACGCTGCTCATCCATCACCTCCTGCTTCTTTTTACCCATTGCACGGCGTAACAAATCGGCATCACCGAGCGAGTAGTTGGCGATTTTCTGAGCGGCTTTCATAATCTGCTCTTGGTAGATCATGATGCCGTAGGTTGGCTTCAGGAGCTCTTCAAGGTCGGGGTGAGGATACGTAACCTCCTTGCGACCGTGTTTTCGATCAATGTACTCGGGAATAAACTGCATCGGGCCGGGACGATAGAGGGCATTCATTGCGATTAGATCGTCCAGGGAGGTCGGTTTCAGTTGCTTGAGGTATTTACGCATGCCGTCCGACTCAAACTGAAAGGTACCGATGGTATTTCCCTTCTGGTAGAGTTCAAAGGTTTTTTCATTATCAAAAGAAATATCATCCAGATCGTACCTGACCCCGTGATTTTCTTCTACATATTCTATGGCTGTTTTCAGAATGGAAAGGGTTTTCAATCCCAAAAAGTCCATCTTCAACAGCCCGCACATCTCTGCATTGGGCCCGTCGTACTGGGTGATCAATTCCTTGTCTTTGGATAAGGCTACCGGCACATATTCATCGATCTCGCCCGGTGCAATAATTACCCCTGCCGCGTGGATACCGGTCTGTCGCGCCGATCCCTCAAGAGTTCGGGCAAATCGCATCATTTTCTGGATCTGGGGGTCGGGATGTTCAAATACCTGCTGAAGATCTTTGGCCGACTCGGGATTCTGGCTGGGATCGAGCACCTTATCGAAAGTATCGAGCCCGGGGCGATCTGGGAAAAGCTTTGAAATTCGGTTTACCTCTTGCAGGGGCACTCCCAACACTCGACCTACATCCCGGATCGCCGTTTTGGCCTTCATGGTGCCATAGGTAACAATCTGTGAAACATTCTGCCGGCCGTACTCCTCCACCACATAGTCAATGACCTCCTGGCGGCCTGAGTCATCAAAGTCAATATCAATATCAGGCGGGCTTACCCTTTCCGGATTCAGGAAGCGTTCAAAGAGTAGGTCGTATTTTAATGGATCAATGTTAATGATGCCCAGGCAATAGGCAACCACAGAACCGGCAGCCGAACCCCGTCCCGGTCCGACGAATACCCCCCTGTTACGCGCTTCAGTAGTAAAATCCTGAACAATCAAAAAGTAGCCGGCAAAATCCATTTTACTGATAATAGCCAGCTCCTGTTCAATGCGTTCTGAAATGTCATGCGTTACCTCACCGTATCTCTTTTTTGCACCTTCATAGGTGAGGTGCTTGAGATAGCTTTCCATCGATTCGAAATCATCCGGGATGCTATAATGAGGCAGCAGCAGCTCGGAGCTGATATCAATGTTATCTACCTTTTCGACTATTTCATTTGTATTGTCTATAGCCTCCGGCAGGTCACTGAAGAGTTCCTGCATCTCTTCCGGAGTCTTCAGGTAGAATTCCGGATTCAGGTTGTTGTTGTCATCGGTAAAACGAAACCTATTGGGATCATTGATGTCAGCGTTGGTCTGTAGCGCCAGTAGAATGTCATGAGCTTCAGAATCTTCCCGCTCTACGTAGTGACAATCATTGGTTGCAATCAGCTTTACGTTGTATTCCTTGGCCCACTTTACCAGCACTTCATTGCAACGATCCTGATCATTCAGCCCGTGTCGCTGCAGTTCCACATAATAATCGTCCCCAAAAAGATTCAGATACCATTCAAAAAGCTTTTTTGCCTCAGCTTCTCCCTTATTGATGATCGTCTGATTTATCTCACTCGCCAGGCAGCACGTGGTAGCAATCAATCCTTCCGCGTGCTCAGCAAGGGTTTTCTTATCAATTCGCGGTTTGTAGTACAGCCCCTCTGTGTAACCCAGCGAGCACAACTTGGTTAAATTTTTATAGCCGGTCATATTTTTGGCTAAAAGCACCTGGTGGTAGCGGGTACGGTCTTGTTTATCCTCCATACCCGAGGGAGTGATATAGAATTCACAGCCGATAATCGGTTTTACATCATTTCGCTGTGCTTCCTTCACAAATTCAGGAACCCCAAACATGTTACCGTGATCGGTAATAGCTATACCGGGCATCCCCCTATTTTTCGATTTCTTTACCAGCTGGGATATACTTGCCGCCCCGTCAAGCATGCTAAATTGCGTGTGGCAATGTAAGTGGGAAAAATTCATTCTCTGATTATTCACTGGTTAGGATTAAGCGAATGTAAATATTTGGAAATTAGTTGAAATTAAACCGATAAAACATTTGTTTCATAATCGCTTTTTTGACTCAAACAACTTAAAAAATATCGCATCTAGTTTCAGAGATTCTATGAGAGTTAAGTATTATTTTTTTGTATTCATCATTCTACTCTTAACAGGCTGTGCATCAAGTAAAGATTACTATATTGAGCCGGAACTGGAGAACTCTAAAAAAACCAGTTCTGTACTGGTAGTCCCAATACAGCAAGCCTGGTTCGAGGATAACTACAGTCACGCATTCGGTAAATTATCAGGCAATGGCCGGCAGATTTTCTATTCCTCACTGGAGAATCTTATGTCCAATAAGCTACGATCAAAAATCAAGATGGTTAGTGAAGATCAAAGCTATGATGGACAGCTTTTCAAATCTACTCCCCTGGCATTCGACGGTGAGTTCTATAATATGATGCTTCCCACTGATGACGTGCAGTTTGAACTACCGGAATATAAACCGGAAATAGTGCTGCTGCTTGATCAATATTTCTACTACAAAAGAAAAGAGGCTACAGGAGGTCTTGGGTATGCCGGCCACGAAGCCAAAACTCAAAATATTCTCTATTTCGAAACAAAGTATATCTATTGGGACACCTCAAGCGATAAAGCGGTTGCATGGGGAAGTTCGTATGCTTCCAAAAAAGTATCTAACAGCCA
This sequence comes from Halalkalibaculum roseum, assembly GCF_011059145.1. Classification (NCBI taxonomy): domain Bacteria; kingdom Pseudomonadati; phylum Balneolota; class Balneolia; order Balneolales; family Balneolaceae; genus Halalkalibaculum; species Halalkalibaculum roseum. Next base: position 699,433 of record NZ_JAALLT010000003.1, read on the forward strand.
GATGGTAAACCCGGAAGATTACCGGGAAGTATTGTCAGAAGCGGTTGATAAGGTTATCAAGCAAGGTCCTGTTCTTTAGAACATAATGCAGGGTAGTCAGTGCAGCTACTTTCCAAGCACTTGCAGAAATATGCGCCGATCTCTGCTGCGGTTGTCATGATTGAAAATCACCACTTGCTGCCAGGTTCCCAGTACCGGCTTCCCCTCAAACAGAGGAACAGTGATGCCCGGACCCATCATGGTTGCTCTCATATGTGAAAATCCATTATCGTCACCCCAGGTATCCCCATGACGTGTTTGCTGATCTTTAGGGGCAAACTCCTCAAGCTTATCCTTCATGTCTTTGACTAGGGCCGGTTCATATTCAATAGTAGAAATTGAAGCTGTAGAACCAATGGGAAATATGTGAATCAGACCCTCCTTGAATCCACTCTCCTCTGACACTTTTTCTATTTCACCTGTGATGTTCGTTATTTCTGAAAATCCTTCACTGTTTATGCTTATCTCTTTACTGTAAATATCCATAACCAAAAATTAGTTGGGTGGTATCATTTCATTTAAAAATTTATCTAAAGCATTCGCATATTCTTCTCCGGTAACCATATGGGCATTGCCGTGTGCCCCATTCATTTCGAAGAACATTTTGGGCATGCCTGCAACTTCATAAAGCTCTTTGCCATGATGAAAAGGAATAAGCTGATCTTCCCTGCTGTGCATTACTAATACCGGAACTGAACTTTTTGATAGATAGTCTGTCGTCGGATAAGTAAATCTCAACATTAGCCTGACCGGAAGAAATGGATAAATCTCTGTCGCAAGATTCGTGGCGGAAGTGAACGTTGATTCAAGTATCAATCCTGCCGGCTCCTCTTTGGTTGCCAGCCAAGCCGCTACCGGACCCCCAAGCGAACGGCCCATTAGTATTATACTTTCTGAAGGTATGTTTCTTTGGCCAGTCAAATAATTCCATGCAGCTAATACGTTTTCATAGGTTGTCTGCTCGGACGGACTACCCGTACTTTTGCCATAGCCGCTGTAGTCGTATATCAATACATTGAGTTCCAGATTGTTTAATATTCGCAGGGTTTCAAGGCGATCGGAAATATTGCCCGCATTTCCATGACTTAACAGTACAGTCGCCCGTGCCGGTTCGGCGGGAATAAACCACCCGTGTATTTCATCACCGTTGGCTGATTTGAAAGTAACATCCTCAAAATCGAGCTGAATGGCTGTAGGTGTCTGATATAAATGCTCTGTGGGATGATACATCATTCCGGTCTGGAAGACATACAGCAGAACAATCAAAAGCAGGTATAATCCTATCAGCGTACCGAGTATCCAAAAAATTGTCTGCATAAATTTAACCATCATTCAAATATCCTCATGACAACTGAAAATAGTTGAATCCAGCCGGCAAGCAAAGTAGATTAAAAATAAGACAAGCGGACGAACGTTGAACTTTCAACTCACTCTTGAGGCACATTGTCTAATTTTAATCATCAGATTATGAAACAAGCAATTGCACTTTATTCACTTGCCTTCTTGATATCTGTTAATTTCAGGCCGGTATTTGCACAAACCAATCCCAATCCCGGTGAAACCCAGGCAAGAATTACACAAGAGTTTATTCAAAGCCGGATGTACGAGGCCATCAAAGGATACAATAAAGATAGAACTACTGAAGGGAGCCCCTATTACAATGAAAGTTGGAAGAAAGGTTACTTCATCAAACACAATGATAGAATTACTGCCTACTACCCTATGCGTTTCAATATTTTCAAGAACCAGTTGGAATTTAAGTTTGATGAAAATACTCCCTATATCGCTTCAAAAAAAACGATCAAAGGTTTTGTCTTGACTCCCAATAATGAACCGGAAATCATGTTTAAGAAAGGTTTCGATATACCGGATAGTGATATAACCGGCAATACCTTTTTACAGGTACTTTATGACGGAAGAACTAAATTACTGGTTTACCACAGTAGTCAATTTTATAAAGGACACACCAAGGATATGTTTACCGGGAAGAAAACGGATAAGTACGTTCACAAAACGGATTATTTTCTGACAAACTCAGAAGGGAATCTTGTACAGGTAAAACTGAAAGAGAAAGATATACTGAAAAAACTTGGAGAAAGAGCGAATCAATTAAAATCATTTATTAACCGGAATGACCTGAACCTGAAAAATGAGGAAGACGTAGTCACCTTGCTCACCGAGTTTGACCGAATGTTGGCAAATAATTGACTTAGTAGTTACATACTGCAAAACTGTATACCTGAAGTTCCCCATCACAGTTAGCACTGTCTGGAAGATATCAGTGCAAGGGGAATTTCTTTTCGAGGTGGTAAATGGCTCCTTTTGGTGTAAGCTCACTACTAAAGAGGCAAAATTCCGAAACATAGATCGGGTCAAAATCCGGAACATCCTGATGTGCAAGATGTTTTCTTATCTCTTGTGTGGCCTTGCCTTTATTGCGACCTAAAGTAATATGGGGTTTGAACGATCTGTTATCGGGTTCCAGCCCGGCATGTTGACAAGCCTCTTCCAGCTGATCATACAATTCATGCAGCATCTCACTGTGCTCAACCCCCACCCAAATAACTTTCGGTTTACCTCTCTCGGGGAACGTGCCAAGTTCAGCTAATGTAATATCAAAGGGCGGAACCTGTACCTTATCGAGTTCATCTATAATTTTTCCAGCCGTACCGGTGTCTACTTCCCCGATAAAGCGTAGGGTTAAATGCATCTGTGATTTGTCCTGCCATTTCACACCCTCAATGGGGATAAACAACTCATGAAGCCTAGCCTTTATCTCTTCAGGAATGGTGATGGCGGTAAACAACCTCATTACGGGTAGGCAACTTCGAACGAATCAAATTCACCGGTGGCTTCCTCGACTTCGACGTCGATATTGTCAACTCTGCTCGCACCGGGTCCTTGCTCGAAACGATCTACCAGTTCTTCGAGGTGGTCGATAGGTCCTTCAAGAACAGCTTCTACGCGGCCGTCGGGTAAGTTCTTTACCCAACCATGCACCCCAACTTCCCTGGCATTGATTTCCGCAAAGTGTCTAAATCCAACGCCCTGAACTCTTCCTTCAATGAATACATGTGCTCTTTTCATAAATAACTTTACATTTTACTCTTTGATAATCATAAAATAGATTGAGTTACAATCGTTCGAAGTATAACATATTCAAAGCTTTTTTTAATAATTCTTATACTCGGGCGATTTATACTCGTAAAGTTAGTATCATTACCGTCTTGCAAGGAGACAAAAACCAACTGATTATTCAATGACACTTACCCAGTTATCATATGTAGTTGCCGTTGACAGGTACCGTCATTTTGCGACTGCCGCGGAAAAATCCTACGTCACGCAACCTACCCTGAGTATGCAAATTCATAAGCTTGAAGATGAACTCGGCATCACTATTTTTGACAGGTCGAAATCCCCTGTCGTGCCTACGGAGATCGGTGAAAAAATCATTAAGGAGGCCAAAGAGATCCTAAAGCAGTCAAAGCACATTGAGGATATCGCCCACCTTGCCGAGGATGAATTGCAGGGTACTTTTCGGGTCGGTATTATTCCCACTATTGCACCCTACCTGTTGCCACTGTTTCTGCGTTCCTTTACCGAAAAATATCCCAATGTAAAACTCATTTTTGAAGAAGTCGTCACCAACGAATTGCTGAGCCTTCTGGAGCAGGATCACCTCGATGTCGGTATCATTGCCACCCCTGTGGAACAGGGCCATATTTTCGAAGAGGAACTTTACTATGAACCTTTTCTGGGCTATGTGTCACAAAAGCATGACCTGGCAAAAAAGGATAAACTCTCTATAGATGACCTCGAAATTACCAATCTCTGGCTACTCAATGAAGGTCACTGCTTTCGCGATCAAACTGTCAAGCTTTGCAAGAAACAGCGAAAAGATCTGCTGGACAGTTCAATGATAGAATTTGAAAGCGGTAACCTTGAAACACTCAAACAGCTGGTTGAACAGGATTTTGGAATGACACTCCTCCCCTACCTTGCCAAAAACCAGATAGACGAGCAGTGTGCCAAAGCCCACCTCAGGTATTTCGAAGATCCCGTTCCGAGAAGAAAGATTAGGGTTATATATAGCAGGGAATATCTCAAACAAAATATCATCGAAGCCTTCAAAAATGAGATTCTTGAATCTATTCCCGAAGAGCTGAAAAAATCGGAAGAAGGCGTACTGGTTGAATGATAAGCTGGAGGCTGGAAAATGATGTTTGATTTAGGAGCAAAGGCAAGTTATTTCTTAATACCAAATTGTTAATTGTTCATTGCTCATTGTTCCCTGACATACTGTTCATTGATCACTGTCCACTGCCAACCGATTACTGTCAATTGTTCCAAAGCTTCCATACCTTTGGTGCTTATTTCGAAACGATATTCTTAGACAGCCTTGGAACACAGCCTTCTTCTCTGGAGCTTATTTAACGTCTTCATCATAGTGATGCTGCTGATTGACCTTGTGGTATTTCACGGCAAGGACCATGAGGAGAGTATTCGCGAGGCACTGATCTGGACCGGAGTATGGATCACCCTGGCACTCATTTTCGGAATCGGGGTATATTATTATATGGGTTCGAAGACGGCCTTGGATTACTATACCGGGTATCTCATTGAGAAGTCACTTAGTGTAGATAATATTTTTGTTTTCCTGTTGGTCTTTTCATACTTCCAGGTGCCCCCCAAGTACCAGCATAAGGTGCTGTTTTGGGGTATTTTCGGAGCACTGGTCATGCGGTTTCTATTCATCTTTGTAGGCGTAGCCCTGCTAGAACAGTTCCACTGGATTATATACGTATTTGGAGGCTTCCTGGTGTTCACCGGGATAAAGCTGGCCATGGAAAAAGATAAAGAGGTGCATCCGGAGAGAAATCCGGTCTTGAAACTGACACGCAAAATATTTCCCACCACCAAGCGATACTACGGCTCACAGTTTTTCATTTATAGGATGGGCAAGCTGATTGCCACACCCCTCTTTGTAGTATTGGTGGTTATTGAAACAACCGACCTCGTGTTTGCCCTTGACTCCATTCCTGCTATCCTGGCAATAACACGCGACGAATTTATAGTGTACAGCTCCAATGCCTTTGCAATTTTAGGTCTTCGGGCCCTTTATTTTGCGGTTTCCGGAATTATGCGGCTGTTTCACTATTTGCACTATGGTTTGTCGCTTATTCTAGTCTTTGTTGGAATCAAAATGCTGTTATCGGAATTTTATCATATTCCGACCCCCTTTGCATTGGGTTTCATCGCGGCAACCTTGATTGTCTCTATCCTTGCTTCGATCTATAATCCAAAAGAAGAGAAGCCGGTTTCTGAAGATAAACTTCCTGAAGAATAAATTAAGCCAATCCCATGGAAGCATTCAGCCAAAAATGGTTTACTATGTATTACCTCTGTCTGGGGGTTCTGGTATTTTTATCCGGATTTATCGTGATGGTGTCTTACCGGCGTATTAAAAATTATCTCACCAGGGAAGCGGAAAATGAAGATCCTCCTGTAGCTCTTAGAAATCTGCTGAAATATCTCTTTCTTTTCACGATCCCCTGTCTGGTCTTTTCATTTATGCCTTTCTCCTGGATCGAACTTCTCTTTTCAATTTGGAGTTTCTTCATAGTGTATATAGCCGGCATCCAGCTTGTCCGCTGGAATCAAACACGTGTACTAATCCGTCAAAATCATGAAAAACTGGAATGGTATATCCTTTTTACGGGTGCCATGATGGTGGCAGTCGGACTCGTTATACTGCTGCTGGCTTATTTTGTAATCAGACGCACTAATTTATTTTGATAGAAATTACCAAAGCGGGTTATCATGGTATTCAGCTCCCGCAATTTAACATAGGCTTTGACTATAGCGGCAGCCGGGCAGAACATGTATTCATTTCACATGCCCATGCAGACCATATGCCCAGAAACAGGAATGTTGACGTATTCTGCACCGAGAATACATACAAACTGATGCAAAAGCGCGGATACAAAGGTAATGCTACCGTACTTAAATTTGGTGAGACCCTAGAGCTTCCAACTTCTAAGGTAACTCTTTACCCGGCCGGACATATACTGGGTTCTGCTATGGTTTATGTAGAGACCGACGAAGGTAGCGTACTCTATACCGGTGATTACCGGACACCGCCTTCACCTGCCTCAGAAGGATTCGAGTGTCCTGATAGCGTTGACCATTTTATTACCGAAGCCACATTCAGCCTGCCAATATACCGATGGGCCGGCCATGACGAGCTAACAGATGAAGTCACCGGTTTTGCCAAGCACACCCTTGAAGAAGGGTACACCCCAGTCTTCCTCGCTTATAATTTGGGAAAAGCACAGGAGGTAATGCACATGTTATCTTCTCTGGACCACCCCATTCAAATTCATGGAGCAGGTTATAAATTATGCGAGGTCTATGAGGAGGCCGGCATTGAGCTTGGTAATTACGAAAGCTATGACCGTGAGACCTGTGAAGGCAAAATACTTGTAACAACTAATTCCGCTCTTAACAACGGTTTTGCCTCAAATGTGAAAAAGAAGAGACTGGCATACTGTTCCGGATGGGCTGCAAGAGAATCTTCACGAACCCAGCTCACGGTTGACAAACTCATTCCCTTGTCGGATCACCTTGACTTCTTTGAACTGATCGAACTATGTAAAAAATTGGAACCCACCAGGGTTCACATCACCCATACCCCTAATGCAAATGTGGTTCAGCACTACCTGGACGAATTGGGGATAGCATCACGATTTCTTGACCTGGAAACAGAAACTGATGATTGATATAGAACACAGATGATCACGGATTAATTATATGTTTAGTATTCTACCATTCGTGTTTTTAAGAGTGGATACATTATGAGTAACACATTTTTAAAATTGGCTGAAACGGCCCAGCAGATTGCCGAGACCAGAAGTACAAATACAAAAATCAGCATATGTGCCGAGTATCTGAAAAACATCGAGTCGGATGAGAATTTAGATCTTGCGGCCCAATTTCTTGGTGAAGGTGCTTTCTCTTCTTTGTCCGGCAAAAGGGCTTCTGTTGGCAGCAGAACCTATTCCACGGCAGCAACCGATTTCTGTGAAATTGATTATGACATGGTATTTAAACCGTGTCGCACGGCATTGGGAAGTTCCTCAGAAGCCATAGAGAAACTCATGCAAAATGTAGATGCTGCCAGAAATAAGCGGAAACCTTCGCAATTGGCGCTTGATGAAGTCAAAAATATCTATGAGCAGCTCTATTCGGTCTCTTCAAGGGCTGATAAACAGCAGATTCTCCGGAAAACCTATACCGAGATGACGCCGTTGGAGATAAAGTATTTCTTACGAATCATGAGCCAGGGATCCTTGCGCATCGGTTTTGAAACAAGGAGTCTCGTTTCGTCCCTGGCATCGGCTTTTCAAAAAGAGGTAGAAGACGTGCGCTATGCCCACATGATCACCGGAAGTATCGGACGTACAGCGGTACTGTGTAAAAACGAACTTCTTGACGAAGCGACCTTTAAGCTGTTTCATCCTCTGTCGTTTATGCTGGCCTCCCCAATTGAAAGTCGCGCCGTTGAAGACCTTGAGCAATATGTTGCGGAAGAAAAGTTTGATGGAATGCGTTGCCAGGCTCATATCAGTAATCAGCGTGTGGAGCTCTATTCCCGCGATTTGAATGACATTACGCACTCCTTCCCTGAAATTGTTCAGTTTTTCGTAAGTAAGGATTTGCCTGATCTTGTTCTGGATGGGGAGGTTTGTGTTTATAAGGATGAAGAGATACTCCCCTTCCAGCTGCTGCAAAAAAGAATGGGACGAAAAAAGCCATCCCAAAAAGTAATGGAGAACTATCCGGTACTGTTTATTGCCTATGACTTACTCTATCACAGGGACCGCCCGATCTTCGAGAAAACGCTGGGGCAGCGACGCAGCTTGCTTAGAGAACTTGCCGAAAATCACAGCGTACCGGTTAGCAATCAGTTTGAAGTAACCGACCGTGATCATGTTGAGACACTGTTCGAGAGGGCTTTGGCCCATGGCAATGAGGGATTGATGCTAAAAAAGAAAGACAGTACCTACGAATACGGGCAGCGAAGAAAATCTTGGCTCAAGGTAAAAAAACCGGGAGGTACCCTTGATACGGTGATGATGTATGCCCATGCCGGTTCCGGCAAAAGAGGCGGCTACTATTCTGATTTCACCCTGGGCATCCGGGTTGCTGAAGATGAGCGTTATGAGGAGGAGTTCATCCCCATCGGTAAAGCCTATGGCGGGTACACTGATGAGGAAATGAAAGAAATTAATAAGCGCATTAAAGATCTTACGGTAGAACGATACGGCCCCACTCTCGGTCTGATTCCAGAAATTGTGGTTGAGCTGGAGTTCGATGACATACAGGTAAATAAACGAACGAAAGCCAATTATACCCTCCGTCTTCCACGCTTTAAAGCCATACGCTGGGATCTAAATCCAAAAGATGCCGACACGCTAAAAGATGTTGAACGCATGTACGAGGAGAAGATTAACCGCGAACGGCTGAAACAGGATCAGAATCCTTCCTTTCATTTTGGGTCGAACAAGGTTGAGGAAACATCTTAAAGTTTCCTCAACCTTTAAATCTTAAAAAGGCACGCTGGCCTTGATCTGGTAATAGAGATCATAATCTCCATCAGCAAATAGGTCGCCCACAGGTTGGGCAATGCCCAAAGAGTGAACAAATTTCAATGGGCCGAGACCAATCTCATTTTTAATTTCGACGCCGGTTCCCAGACGTTGCTCACTGTCTTTTCCGACCGGGATCTGAACATCCCAAACCACCCCTCCATCCATGAAAACCGCTAAACTGGTGGATCCCAACTCTAAAAATCCGCCAAGTATGGAAGTTTGCAACGACGGAGTGACGGGCATTCGATATTCGATTGTCCCAAAGGCCACCTGCCTGCCGGATACAAAGGAACGATAGCCCCGTACTCTCTCCGCTTTCGAGTGGGGAAAAACGAGGTTTCTGTCGTCAATGGGCCAGCTGATATTACTGTATCTCGTAAAACCAATAAAGTCTTGTGGGAGCGGATTACCGAACTGAACCTGGTAACGCCCGTAAAGATAAAAACGCTGTAAGCCGAATCCGGAAAGTATCTTGTATGCGCTCAGATCAGAAGTTAAAAAAGAGGTCTCTGAACCGAGTACCTTCTCCGCTCCCATAACACTTAGCTTTATACCATAACCATCCAAGGGATGTATGAGGTTATTGTAGTAAGGACGCTGCTTCTTGGTGATCCAGGTAAGTTTTAAATCGGTCTGTCGTGCTTTTTCCGATTGCGGAACAATTGTATTTCCGGGGAAATCTATGGCATCCAGCGGACGAATAAGCACATGCCTCAGGCGTATTCCAATAAGATCATTTCGATAGGGCACATCAAACCAGTCAATCGGCCAATTAATTTGTACTTCACCACCTGTTAATTCTTCAAACAGGTAATCATCTCCATAAAAACGTCCTGAACCGGGAACCTTATAGGCCGAAAATATCAGCGACGGGTATAGCTGATTGTTGATATAGGTCAGTACGCCATAGGAATCTTTTTCAACATCTGTAAAAGATAGATTCCCGCCTGCGATCAGAGAATGCTTTCCCAGGGGTTCGGTCCAGGCAGTAGTGCCAAACAATCCATAGCTGTCATTCAACCCGTAGTAAGGCAGTGCAAATGAGGCAACATGACTAAGATTGGAAAGTGATCGGTAATTATAACGCTTATTTACCAGCGAAGAATCGGGCTCCACTACTGATGGTATAATTTTAGGCGGAGACTTTTCAATCCAGGAACTGTATTTCTCGGGAATCGTTTGGGCACTAGTAATGAAAGAATAGTCCTCACTGACTGAATAGAGATGTTCACGGTCTTTGTCTTCACTTGCTTTTAAAATAATGCGCTCATGAGGATGTTCTTCGGTTTTTCCCAGCCACTGGTAAGCTTCAGCACCGGCAAACTGGTTCGTAAAGCGGCGGGTGGTTCCTGAGTTCAAATCATGAACAAAAACATTGGGAACGTTATCCCTGAGTGAGGTAAAAGCAATGTAACGGCCTGTCGCACTGATAACAGGCATCCTGTTATCAACTTCAGCTTCATCAATATCCAGAATCTGCTTTTCACCTGTCTCCAATTTTAGCAAAACAAGGTGACGATTACCCTCATCATCAAATAGATGATATATGAGGCTGTTTCTTTGACCGTTCCAGGCAAGATTCAGCAGCTGGGTATCGCCTGTGTAAGACGTCACTCTCTGTTCCTCCCCGCCGGCGAGACGTCGAAGATAAATATTAGCAGTTCCGCTTTTTTCAGCTATATAGGCTAAGGTATCCCCGGTGTTGCTGAAGACCGGGAAACGGGCACGTCGATTTTGAGTAATCTGTCGTTCTTTTCGTTGGCCCAGATCATAGATAAAAATATCGTTGATTAATGAACCATGCTTTTCGCGTGTCTTTTTGGCGTAAGCAAGCTTTGTCCCCTCCGGACTCCAGTCCAGGCCCGGTTGGATGGGTCCCTCAGAGAGTATTTCGGTCTCATGAGTTGAGTCGTTTTGGGTAACATATAATCTTCGAACCGGTCTTTTCAAAGAGGTGAGTGAAATAGTGGCAAAGCGGGATTGATCCGGACTAAACTTAACATCATATAAAAACTGCCCCGGGGAATTTACTTTTTCACCTTCCAGTGAATCTTCACGTCCCATGCCCGCTGCCAGCGTATTGTAGTAAATATTGACATGCTTTCGCCACTCGTCGTAGAAATCGGCATAACTTTTACCTATAACTGAGTTAAAGGCCGGTTCAAAATCATGATATTTAAAAGCCAGAAAGCGGTCTCGGTATTGAAGTAATTCAGTCAAGCTGGAATCACCGTAAGTTTCTGCAAAATATCTTAGCTGAGAATTACCCACTGCATATTGTAATCGGCGATTTATAGGTGTACTATTTTCCAGGTAGTTCATTTTGTCATCAAAAACGGCAAGGCGCAGCCACCGGTCACCTCGCTGGGCATCCCACTCCTCGGTCTGGTACTGGGCGAGTCCCTCTGTCCAGAATCTGGGCAGAGGGTTACCGAACAATAAGGCCAGAAACCCCGAATTTCCTCTTACCGCTTCAAAGTGAAAAATATGAGCAAGCTCATGCGCAATAACTTTCCTCAGCCACTTTTCCCGGCCGGTAAAAACTTCTGCGTATTCATTAACATTGACCCAAATATCTGTATAAGCATATTTCAGGGGTACGGCGAAACCGTTGGCAATTTCATCCTCATCAGAAAGATATATCCGGATTTTCTTATTAAAGGATACCTCAAGATTCTCAGAAAGAACTTCATAGGTCTCTTCCGCAATTGCAGCCGCTTCATGTTCAATGCCCTCCAAATGCCGGGGATACATTATGACAAAATGTGGTGTTTCAGCTACCATCCACTTCAGCTCCGGATGATTTCTGCCGTTTGCAGAGTTAAATCCCTGACCGTATAGCAAGATCGGAATCATTAGTATAAGTACGGTACCGGATATTTTTCTCATCTGAGTATTCAAAGAATTAGTCTAGGAATGTTCCCAAACATGTTTTGATTTCTAATGTATATATTCTTTCATAGGAATGCCTTAACTGAATCTCAACAATAGAGTTTGTAAATGAGCAACTGGACCCTGAAATCTATTCCACCCCACGACTGGTTCATCTGTCTTGATATAAAAGAATACTTTGACCATGAGCATGATCCTGAATTAGTATTTGAAGAAGGCTTTACTCGTCCGATACCTGTGGGTGACCGCGATGTGATCATTACTTCCTTTTTTAACGGGGAACCCGACAATCCGGAGTTTCACTTTGAAAGCGCAGAGGCCCTGAGTAAAGATGAGATTGAAGAAGCAAATAAAAGCCTGGCACGGATTTTTGGCACAAAAATAGACTTGAGACCTTTCTATGAAAAGGTGGAAAATGACCCGGTACTCGGACCTAAAATAACCGATCTCTACGGTTTGAAACGAATGGCTCGCGCCAACTTATTTGAAGATACCATCAACCGTATTATTGAAATGAGGTTGTCTCATAAACCTACAGCAAAAAAAATGGTTTATAAGGTTCGGGAAAACTATGGATCCCTGGTTACGGCCAAGGGTAAAAGTCTCCCTGCCTGGCCCCGCCCCCATCAGCTGGTCAAGGCTGACCCTATGAGTATACGCAAGCTGGGCCCCACTAAACGAAAAGGAGAATTTATAATCGGTTTCGCCGAAGACATCCTTTCGGGAGAGCGAAACCTGCATCATCTGGAAACTTGCCAGCCCCAGGTTTTTTACGATACGATGCGGAAAGTGCGTGGCGTCGGACCAACTTCTGCGCAGCAGCTGATGCTATTCAGAGAGCGAACAGATGCCGTTTTTCCCAGTAACAAATCCAAAGGTGAGGAAAAGGGATTGCGCAAATGGATAGCTATGAGTTATGGTGAGGATCCGGATACAATCAGTGAAGAAGATTTTCAGAAATTGATCTCAAACTGGGAAGGCTATGAAGCTGCGGCTATAGAATTTATGTTCGTCAACTGGGTACTTACTGAAAAAGAGAAAAAACGGAAGAAAAATTCTTGATCTTTGTAGTTCATTTATTCCGAGTAAGCTGAGACCAATATTTTCAATTCTTCTCCATAAGTAGTGTCTTAAAACATCCATTTGCAAACTTCCCCAAATTTGATATTATGGATTAATACAGTCAGAACCGGATATTCAAAGAATATACGAATTGAAAACCAGATGCTTCCTGATCGCTTTATTTTTGTTACCCTTTGCCTTCCATGGGTGCCAGAGCGATAGCAAGTCTTCGAGTAATCAAAACAAAAGTTCCGAAAGAGCCCTCCCAACTCCTCAGCAAGTTGAATACCAGCGTAAAGAGAAAGTGGCTTTTGTTCACTTTGGGGTCAATACCTTTACAAACCGGGAATGGGGAACCGGCGAGGAAGATCCGGGCGTTTTCAATCCCACAAATTTTAATGCGGACCAATGGGCGAAAATACTCAGCGAGAATGGGTTTAAAACCCTCATCCTGACAGCCAAACATCACGACGGTTTTTGCCTCTGGCCAAGTCAATATACTGATCACAATATAGCAGAAAGCCCCTATAAAGATGGAAATGGGGATATTGTTAGAGAAGTATCGGAGGCCTGTGACAAATACGATATTGATTTGGGTCTTTATCTCTCCCCCTGGGATATGCATGAAAAGAGTTACGGCACCCCGGAGTACAATACCTTTTACCTAAATCAGCTGCGTGAACTGCTGACAAACTATGGTGAAATTGCCGAAGTATGGTTTGACGGGGCCAAAGGAGAAGGTGCAAAAGATATGGAATATGATTTCGATCTGTGGTGGTCAACGGTAAGAGAGCTTCAGCCCGACGCCCTGATTTTTTCTGATGAAGGGCCGGATATTCGCTGGATAGGAAATGAACACGGGTTTGCCGGTAAAACCAACTGGTCAACAGTCAATCGGGACTCCATAACCATCGGTAAACCGGGTCAGGGTCCCTATTTGAACAGTGGTGAAGCCGGCGCTCCCGATTGGGTAGTCGGCGAATGCGATGTCTCTATTCGTCCCGGCTGGTTTTATCATCCGGAAGAAGATAATGAAGTTAAAACGGTAGAGAAGCTGACGGAAATTTATATGAAATCAGTGGGACGCAATTGCACATTGTTGCTGAATATCCCACCCGATAAAACAGGACAGTTTCATCCCACGGATGTAGCACGTCTCTATGCATTCTCCGATACGCTTGACTCTATTTTCAGTGACGATTTTATGACCGATACGGATATTGAGGCAAGCAGTTCTCAGCCATCCTACTCTGCAGATAAGGTATCAGACAAGAATTGGAGCAGCTATTGGATGGCGGACGGAGATGACCAGACTCCTGAGCTGACTCTTCGTTTTGAGGAGCCGGTTACACTTAATCTTATGAGCCTTCAGGAATATATCCCGATCGGTCAAAATATTTCAAAGTTTGACGTATCCATAAAAAAGGAAGATAACTGGCAGATAATTGCGGAAGAAACCACTGTGGGTTACAAACGGATCCTCCAATTGGACGAAGTGACAACCGACGAAATACGCATTAGATTTCACGAGTTCTTTTCTCCACCTGCCATCAATGAAATCGGTCTTTTTATGGCAAATTAAATTCAATTAAAAATTTAATTTGGTCACAAATATTTACCCATAACCGCTTAACATCAACATTAAGGCGCATTATTTATGAGCACTGAAAAAAACATAATCCCGCTGCTTGTTCTCTTTATACTAGTTATTGCAACTGCATGCACACAAACGACGGAGGAAACCGTAGCGATCATTCCGGAACCGGTTAGTGTCTCCCTAAGTGATGGTAATTTTACACTTACTCCTTCCACATCCATCGTTATTTCAGAAAATACTCCCGAGCTTCGTCATGTTGCCGACTACCTGTCAAATAAGCTGTATACAGCCAACTGGTTCTACAAAGATGTTTCCACTGAATTGAGTCCTTCAGACACCTCTATTGTATTATCTCTGGAACCCGATGCATCTCCGGATCATGATGAGGGATATGCTCTTTCAGTTACTCCTGAACAGGTAAAAATTACTGCCAGAACTGCACATGGATTATTTTATGGGGTTCAGTCACTGCTTCAGCTATTACCTGCTGAAATTAACTATCAGGATCCCAGTTTCATCCCGGCTAATTTCGAATGGACGATCCCAGCAGTTGAGATAAACGATTATCCGAGGTATGAATATCGGGGGATGCACCTGGATGTGGCTCGTCATTTTTTTCCCGTCGATTTTCTTAAAAAATATATTGATCTGCTGGCTATGCATAAGATGAACCGTTTTCATTGGCACCTCACAGAGGACCAAGGCTGGCGTCTTGAAATAAAGCAGTACCCTCGTCTCACTGAGGTAGGAGGATGGCGCGACTCCACGCTTGTAGGCAAAGCCGGTTCGGGAAGATATGACGGCATCCGATATGGTGGATACTATACCCAGGAGGAAGCAAGAGAGATTGTGCAGTATGCTGCTGACCGTTTTATAACCGTGATTCCCGAAATTGAGATGCCAGGCCACTCATCGGCTGCACTCGAAGCCTATCCCGAACTTGGTTGTGAACCGGAGAAGGATTATAAGGCGCAAACCACCTGGGGTGTTTTCGAAGATATATACTGCCCCAGCGAAGAGACCTTTACCTTTCTGGAAAATGTGCTGACGGAAGTAATTGACCTATTTCCCAGTGAATACATCCACATTGGCGGCGATGAAGCACCCAAAACGGCCTGGGAAAATAGCGACATGGCGCAGCAAGTCATCGAACGGGAAGGCTTGGAGGATGAACACGAGTTGCAGAGCTATTTCATCCGGCGTATTGAACAATTTCTAAACAGCAAAGGGCGGCAAATCATCGGATGGGATGAAATCCTCGAGGGCGGTCTGGCTCCCAATGCCACGGTAATGTCATGGCGCGGTATTGAAGGCGGAATTGCAGCTGCCCAACAAGGCCATGATGTAGTCATGACTCCGACTTCACACGTTTACCTGGATTATTACCAGGCAGATCCTGAAACAGAACCTTTGGCTATAGGCGGATTTACTACCCTGGAGAAGACCTATAGCTACGAACCCACGCCTGATACACTGACAGAAGAAGAGTCAAAGCATATATTGGGTGCACAGGGTAATGTTTGGACCGAATATATGCATACCGGTCGGAAGGTTGAATATATGGCCTATCCAAGAGCCGCCGCCCTTTCTGAAGTTGTTTGGTCACCTGCAGAAAAGCGAGACTGGACTAATTTTTGGGGCCGTCTGCAAACCCACTTCCAGAGGCTGGAATATCTGGATATTAATGCCGCTGGGCATTATAGAGGTCAAATGCCTGAACTCAGAAATGAGTAGCAAAGGAATTAATTGGGCTAATGCTGCGAAAGATCTGATCACCTTAGCCGGAGGGAATTATCCCTCCGGTAAACCCTTTTGGATAACCTCTTTCATAACGTCCGCAAAACGATCCAGTTCCGGAAGCGTAGTATAGACATTAGGCGTAACCCTGATGCCCTCAAACTCTTCATGTTTGATAGGCGTGACTAAAATCCGGTAGTTCCTCCAGAGATAACTGCCCAGTTTACCGGAATCTACATCCTTGATTTCTACGTTTGCTATTCCGCAGGCAAAGTTGGGATCCCTGCTGGTGTGCAATCTCACCCGGTCATTATCAATGATCTGATCTACCCAATAATCGGTAAGATATTTCAGACGGGCACCTTTGCGCGCAGATCCGATCCCTTCATGAAAAGCCGCGGCCTCTGATATGGCAATAAAATTTGCCGCAGGATGTGTACCTATCTCCTCAAATTTGCGAATATCGTTATCCATAGCATCAGGAGCGGCCATTAAGGGCCAAAGATCCGAAATCTTGTTATTCCTGACGTAAAGCATCCCTGTTCCGTGAGGAGCCAATAGCCATTTGTGCAGACTGGTTGCGTAATAGTCGCAAACCAGATCGGAATGATCAAAATCAAAGTGTGCGAAGGCATGAGCTCCATCTACAATCACCGGAATGCCTTTGGAGCGGGCCATTTGCACCACCTTTTTCACCGGTAGAATTTGCCCGGTCAGGTTAATCATGTGACACATCAGGATAAGCCTGGTCTTGGGTGTTATGTTCTCTTCAAATAGTCGTACGATCTCCTCATCATTTTCTGCCGGTACGGGAATACTGAATTGTCGGAGCTTAATTCCTTCTCTGCGCTCTCTCTGTTTAAACGTATTGATCATCCGTGGATAATCCTGGTTGGTGGTAAGCACCTCATCTCCTGGCTGGAGATCAAAACCGAATTGACAGATCTGTAATCCTTCAGAGGCATTGCGGGTTATGGCAATTTCTTCATCATCACAATTAAAAAGGCGGGCCAATTGCTTTCGAACCTGCTCTCGCTGGGGTTCAAGTATTCGCCACATGGTGTAGGCCGGTGCTTCATTGGAAAAATCCAAGTGATCTTTCATCGCTTCCTGAACGATGGCCGGAGCCGGACTCACACCCCCATTATTGAGGTTTACCAGACTTCGATCTACGGTAAATGCCTGCTGAACCTCAAACCAAAAGTCTTCATCAGAAGCAATTTCTGAAGGACTCCCGTTTTGTTTTTGAAGATTTGTGGCTATAGCCCTGCTTTTTTCAGGTAGTAAAAAAGCCCCGAACATTGCCGCTCCACCTGCTTTACCCAGCTGATTAATAAACTTTCTTCTGCTGTACATAACACAAACCTCCATCCCGTTTTTGTTTAAGGTGTTACTATACAAACAAGTTATCGTAGAAAAGAAAAAAAGCAACCGATGAGCGGTGCTCCTTAATCCCTAAGTCTATTACAAAAAACTAACACCATTTTACTTTGAATATAGACTGATTTTATTATTATATAGTAGGCCTAAAAAATTTAGCAAAGTGAGAAGATGACTATGATATTCAATAAAGAAAACGGCTTTTTGTCTATATTTCTAATACTATTACTCTTATCTCTTAACCTGAATGAAAGTAAGGCCGGACCCTTTTCAAAGACTCTTCCAGACGGCACTTTAAGCCTGCAGGATTCCCTCACTTACGCAAAATATGAGAGCAATCTAAATTCCCTATCCGACTATTTGAATAAAGACGGACTTCAGATTAGCGAACTGTTCAAAGATCCCCGTTTTGAAATATATGAAGAGATAGGAGATCGTTTTCGAAAATCAGCCGAACGCAAATCGCGCGGTATAGATGAGTACAAACGTATTTTGGGTTTTGACGTGAAGAGCAAGAAGATCGCAGAATTCATTGACGCAAATCATGATCAGCTCAAAAAAGCGGAAGAAACTTATGGTATACCTAAATATGTCATTTCCGCTATTATAGGTATAGAATCCGACTACGGAAGAAACATCGGCAGTTATAATCCTTTCAATGCATACGTTTCCATGTATGTGGTGGATTACAGGGAAGACTTTGCCAGGGCCCAGCTCAAAGAACTATTAGAGTTTGTACAGCGAAACGATATCGATGTATTTGAGCTCAAATCAAGCTATGCGGGTGCCATGTCATACGGACAGTTTATTCCATATTCCATTAATAAATGGTTCGTTGGAGATGACATTTTTGATATGAATAACAATATCATGTCTGTAGCAAACTACCTGGCCTACTTCAAGGAACGAACCGGAAGTCTCGAAAAAGCCGTTTTACGCTACAATCCCAGTAGCCTGTATACGCGCGCCGTTCTCGATCTCGCCAAAGAGGCAGAAAAAGGCTTCACTGCCGGCCAATAGACCTGGCAGTTAACCAATATTTTCAAATGCTACGAGCTGGACGCTCGCAGCATGGTGGTATGGTCTTTATAGCGTTCGTAAATTTATCTGCACCTTATCTTTTTTAGCCTATGGCAATCCGCGGCTTAAATAGATGATCTCAAATATAAAATAGTGCGAGCGTCCGCCTATTACTTTTGGACAACATTCAATAGCGCTTATTCTCCCACCAACTTATTGCAATCGTGAATTATATTTAAAACCGATTTATTCCCATCTGTACAAATCTGCGGCCAAATAAAAAGCCCCACTCCCTAAAAGAGAGTGAGGCTCAATACTTCTAGCGTCGAAGGCTAGAGGCTTCGTTGAACGGCAATCTTACATCATGCCGCCCATTCCGCCCATGCCTCCCATGCCGCCTGGCATTCCGCCGCCGCCTGGCATGCCTTGACCTTCGTCGTCATCGTCGTCACCTTTAGAAGGCTTGTCAGAAACGATGGCTTCGGTGGTCAGCATAAGTCCGGCTACGGAAGCAGCGTTTTCAAGCGCTGTACGTGTAACTTTAGTCGGATCGATTACACCGGCTTTAATGAGATCTTCGAACTTCTCGGTACGTGCATTGTATCCAAAGGCGTCTTTGCCTTCTTTAACTTTCTGTACCACGATAGATCCTTCGGCACCGGCATTGTCGGCGATGCATCGAAGCGGAGCTTCAAGTGCTCGTCGAATTATGCTGAATCCAACTTCCTGATCAGGATTTTCACCTTTCAGGTCATCAAGGGAACGTTGGGCACGGAGCAGCGCAACGCCACCACCGGCTACGATTCCTTCTTCAACAGCAGCACGGGTTGCGTGCAATGCATCTTCAACGCGGGCTTTCTTCTCTTTCATTTCTACTTCAGAAGCTGCGCCAATATTCAGAACGGCAACACCGCCACTCAGCTTGGCAAGACGCTCCTGCAGTTTTTCACGGTCGTAATCAGAAGTGGTAGAATCAATCTGACCTTTGATCTGATTTACACGGGCTTTGATGTCATCATCTTTGCCTTGACCGCCCACTACAGTAGTAGTGTCTTTATCAATATTTATGCGATCGGCTGTTCCCAGGTAATCCAGGGTAGCATTCTCAAGCTTATAGCCGCGCTCTTCAGAGATCACGGTACCGCCAGTCAGAATAGCAATGTCTTCAAGCATTGCTTTGCGACGATCTCCGAATCCAGGAGCTTTAACAGCAGCAATCTTGAGAGAACCGCGCAGTTTGTTAACAACCAGTGTTGCCAGTGCTTCGCCTTCAACATCTTCAGCGATGATCAGCAGCGGCTTGCCGGTTTGGATAACTTTTTCAAGAATAGGAAGAAGATCCTTCATATTGCTGATCTTCTTGTCGAAAATCAGAATGTAAGGCTCTTCCATTTCTGCGGTCATGTTCTCAGAATTGGTCACGAAGTAAGGTGACAGGTAACCGCGATCGAACTGCATACCTTCAACAGTTTCAAGGTAGGTTTCTGTACCTTTTGCTTCTTCAACAGTAATCACACCGTCTTTACCAACTTTTTCCATAGCATCGGCAATCAGGTTACCGATTGCTTCATCGTTGTTGGCAGAGATAGTACCAATCTGAGCAATCTCTTTCTGGTCACTGATCTCTTTGCTCATCTTCTTGAGCTCCTTAACAATAGCTTCAACGGCAGTATCAATACCGCGCTTCAGCTCCATCGGATTTGCGCCGGCAGTAACATTCTTCAGACCGGTTTGAATGATGGATTGTGCCAGAACGGTAGCAGTAGTTGTTCCGTCACCGGCATTATCGCTGGTTTTAGAAGCAACTTCCTTAACCATTTGAGCTCCCATATTTTCTCGTTTGTTGGAAAGCTCAATTTCTTTGGCTACCGTGACACCGTCTTTGGTTACCGTCGGTGAGCCAAATGATTTTTCGATTACTACGTTGCGTCCGCGTGGACCCAAGGTAACTTTGACAGCATTTGCAAGCTTGTCAACGCCACGCTTAAGGGCATCGCGAGCTTCCATATCGTAATGAACTAATTTTGCACTCATAGTTCTTTCCTAATTGTTTTTATTTATAATTAATTTTTTCGTTGAGAATTGCTTAGCCAATAATTCCAAGAATGTCGGCTTCACGCATGATCAAGTATTCTTCACCATCCAGCGTGATTTCAGTGCCTGAATACTTACCGTAAAGCACCTTATCGCCTTCTTTAACCGACATGTCAATCTTGGTTCCGTTTTCAACTTTTCCCGGACCTGCAGCTACCACTTTTCCTTCCTGTGGTTTTTCTTTGGCAGTATCGGGAATTATGATGCCGGAGCTGGTTTTTTCTTCAGCAGGTTCCGGCTGCACCAAAACGCGATCGCTTAAAGGTTTTATTTTCGATTTAGCCATAAGTATGACTCCCTAATTTTAGGTTAATAGTTGCTTGTTATGTTGTAGGTAATTTCTGATTCGGTAAAGCTCATCAAATGAGTAAAAACCAGAATGTAAAACTAAAGTTCTTGGAGGTTCAAATACCTCGTTCACTAAGGTTATGTATAGAGCAAGTACCGTACCAAACTTTGCGGCGAGGGATTATTTATTTTCGTACCTGCTGTTAAAGGTAATGCGATAGGGGTAGGACATAATTTAAGTAGGGATCATTTCAGCTCCCTTTATTTTTTCAGGTCAAAATGCCACTTTCTTCAAGACGTGCTGTCAACTTTTCATAAAGGTATGGCTCCCAAGCTTCCGGTCTCTTGTCAAAGTCGAAACCTTCAGGCAGGTCATCTTTATCGATGATAGGTTTAAGTGCATTGCTCAATTTCTTTCTTCGCTGATTGAATGCAGTACGAACTACTGTTTTCAGATGAGCATCACTGCATTTCAAAGCACCGCGATCAAAGGTCAGCTTGACCACCGCACTTTCTACATTCGGCTGGGGATGGAAACAGTGTCGGGAAACCGGAAACAGAATTTCGGGAGTTGCCATCAGCTGGGTCTGAACACTGAGAATTCCGTAGTCTTTTGTTCTGATGTCAGACACTATCCGTTCTGCAACCTCTTTCTGCATCATCAGCAGTGCATCCGAAAGCAGATCTCGTGATTCCAGCAGGGTAAAAAGAATCTGACTGGTAATATAATAAGGCAGGTTACCGACTACATGGGTCTTGTCTTTACCGATTGATAGATCATTCCAGTTCACTTCTAATACATCACTGTGATAAATTGGTAAATCAGGAAACTTCTCCTTCAACACTTTTATCGCCCGTTGATCCAGTTCAACAGCATGCACATCTGTAAAGTGTTCAAGTAATGCCTCAGTTAGAGCTCCGGTACCGGGACCGATTTCAATGACCCTGTGCCCTTCCCGGGCCGGAATGGAGGAGGCGATCTTTTCAATAATATTCGGGTCGGTTAAAAAGTGCTGGCCGAGACTCTTCTTTGGGCGAATCATTAAGTATATGTTTGCAGTCTGGAAATTATATATGAGAAGCAATTGATAGTTCCATCAACATGGATAAATATCACAGTCTATATAGGCAGTTTTCAACATTTACAGAAATCTGTGATCCAATTTTGCTTGGCGAAACTTATTAATTTAAATTATTTAAAATGTTCATTAAACGTTCCTGAAAAATCTATGGATATCAATCCACTGGAAACAGAGCAGATCGGGATTAAAACCCTGGAAAAGCGACTGATGAAATCCAAATCAAAGGTATCGCTTAAAATCGGTTTGCCCAAAGAGGTTTCCCATGACGAACGAAGAATATCGCTTACCCCCGGGGGCGTTTCTGTATTGAAGGGAAACGGTCATGAAGTATTCATAGAAAAAGGTGCCGGTGATGAAGCTAATTTTACGGACCAGGAATATGCTGATGCCGGGGCCGAAATTGCCTATGGAGTAACTGAGCTCTACAAAAAATCGGAGATGATTGTCAAAGTGGCTCCTCCTTCCGAGGAAGAATACGAGCTGCTTGAAAAAAATCACATTCTCCTCTCCGCCCTTCACCTGGGCAATACGACCGAAGACTTTATGGATATCCTCATCAGCAAATGCATTACAGCCATTGGCTATGAGTTTATACAGGGAGAAGATAAAGAGTTTCCGATTGTCAGGATGATGCACGAGATAACCGGATCAATGTCCGTTCAAATTGCCGCTCATTACCTTGAAAAAAGTGACGGCGGTCAAGGCATCATGCTCGGCGGTATCTCGGGAATACCTCCCGCAACCGTGGTAATACTCGGTGCCGGTATCACCGCAGAATATGCTGCGCGTACCGCATTGGGCTATGGCGCCCAGGTTTTTGTCATGGATAATGACCTGGCCCGTCTCCGTCATCTCGAAAATGCGCTGGATCGACGTATCATAACCGCTACAGCGAATTACCAGTATCTCTCATCAGCTCTTCAATATGCCGATGTAGTCATTGGAGCTGCCATGTTCGAAGGCGAACGTGCCCCCGTCTGGGTGACCGACACTATGGTGGCCAATATGAAATCGGGCAGTGTGATTGTTGATACTGTTATTGACCAGGGAGGATGCATCGCAACCAGCAGAGCCACTACCCACTCAAATCCGGTATATAATAAGCACGATATTATTCACTACTGTGTGCCAAATATACCTTCAAATGTTGCCCGAACGGCTACCTATGCATTGAACAATGTGATTGTACCCTATCTGCTGGCCATCGGCGATGCCGGAGGTATCAGAGAGTGCCTGTGGTCCAATACCGCACTTCGTAATGGCACCTATGTTTACAAAAAGCATCTTACTAAAAAGTCCCTATCCAATATTTTTGATATGCCGTATCGCGAAATAGAGATGTTGATTGCCAGTCAAATTTAATTAGTTACTCTCATATGCAACTCTCAAAGACCCTGGCTGTCGTTCTAGGCATTCTGACATTTCTGCCATTCATCGGTCTGGTGATTATGATAGCATTACTCATCTTTGAGATTGTGTTCCTTATATTTTCGGAATCACCTGTCAATCCCCTGCTCTATCTTTCCTACTTAAACTATTTAGTACCCATAATTTCAGGATATACCCTGCTATATTTGACGCTCGGCATATTCTATTTTGTCCATATCATTCAGAATGGTTTCCTGGATACGGAGAAGAAAGTACTCTGGATCACTGTTTTAATTATACTTAACGGACTGGCAATGCCGTTCTACTGGTACCTATACCTCTGGAAAAGTTCTAAAGATGTTGAGTCTATTAAAGCAAAAGCTTGGTGACAATCAGTAAAATGAACCGTGAACTGAATCCCAAAAACTATAAGCGAATCTGCCTGATTAACTGGCTTTTGACTGTCCCTTTGGTGGTTCTCTTTGCCGTTCCTTACCTGAGTATTGCCACATTTATAAATGCCAATATTGGAATCAGCTATGCAGGAGCTTTGCTGTTCTCTTTTCCCTTCTGTCTCACAATTTTACACGGACATGTTACCATGGCTTTAGGATCCCTTCACCGGAATCATTATTACGAATGGCTTGAAAAAAATACACTCAGTTACGGGTTATTTTTTCATCCCATGTTCACCAGCACCCGGTTTCGTCTGTTATTGCTGGTTAGCAGTATCTTTGTTTTATCCCTGGGTTGGGTGATTCAATATTAAATCTGTGAGATCATTATTGATTCTCTAGGGGCGTAATATATTACGCCCCTACCGTGCGATATTTAATACGCCTTTCCTTTTATGATATCCTCAACCACACTGGGATCCAGAAGCGTTGAAGTATCTCCCAAATCATCGGTATCCCCGGATGCTACTTTTCTGAGAATACGACGCATGATTTTACCGGAACGGGTTTTTGGCAATCCGGTGGTGATTTGAAGCTTATCGGGTTTTGCTATGGGACTAATAATCTTAGAAACCAGGTCATTAATCTCTTTCTTGAAAGCCTCCGGATCTCCGATGCCATCGTCGCAGATTGCAAAGGCAAACACTCCTTCCCCTTTTACGTCATGAGGATAACCCACAACGGCTGATTCTACCACCTTCGGATGCTCATCAATGGCATTCTCAATTTCAGCGGTACCCAGCCGGTGTCCCGATACATTTAGAACGTCATCAACACGTCCGGTGATGCGATAAAAACCGTCCTCATCTCTGCGACAGCCGTCACCGGTGAAGTAGTTACCCGGATACTTGGTAAAATAGGTTTCCTGATAGCGCTCCATATCTCCCCAGATACCCCGTGTCATGCCGGGCCATGGGTGTTTGATCACCAGGTCACCCTGGGCTTCCGTATCCTTAATTTCATTGCCCTCATCGTCCATTAACGCAGGTTGTATGCCGGGAAGTGGTAATGTTGCGTAGCCGGGTTTCGTCGGGGTGATACCGGCAAGAGGAGAAATCATAATTCCTCCCGTTTCCGTTTGCCACCAAGTATCAACAATCGGGCATTCCCCGTTTCCGATCTCCTCATCATACCAGTGCCACGCTTCTTCGTTGATTGGCTCACCAACCGTACCCAGTACTTTTAGAGAACTCAGGTCGTATTTATCTACATACTCGATATCCTCCTTCATCAGTGCACGTATGGCTGTCGGAGCCGTGTAAAAATGGGTTACTTCATACTTTTCACAAACCTCCCAGAACCTGCCCGGATCGGGATAGGTTGGCGTCCCTTCGAAAATGATTCCGGATACACCGTTGAGTAAAGGCCCGTATATAATATAGGAGTGCCCGGTAATCCAGCCGGCATCAGCGGTACACCAGTAAACATCTTCTTCCTCAATCTGAAATACATTTCGTAAGCTGTAGCTGGTGTAAATCATGTAGCCGCCACAGGTATGCACCTGTCCTTTGGGCTTGCCCGTTGAGCCGGATGTATATAAAATAAAGAGTGGATCCTCGGCATCCATTTCAACGGCTTCGTGCTTTTTGGAAGCATTTCTGATTAGCATATGCCACCACTCGTCGCGCCCTTCCACCCAGCTGATGTCCCTGTTCGTACGCTGGCAAACGATAACCTTTTCAACGGTCGGACAGCTCTCCAAGGCTTCATCAGAAATATCTTTCAGCGGAACGTGTTTATCTCCCCGGCGGAGTCCGTCATTGGTAATGAGCATCTTTGCATCACAATCCCGTATACGTTCGGCCAGAGACTGGGCTGAAAATCCGGCAAATACAATAGAGTGCACCGCACCTATCCTTGCGCATGCCAAAGTGGCAATGGCCAGTTCGGGAGTCATCGCCATGTAGATGGCCACGCGATCTCCCTTTGTAATTCCTTTTTCTTCAAGCACATTGGCAAAACGACACACATCTTCATGGAGCTGCCGGTATGAAATCGTTCTGCGAAAGGAATCCGGGTGGTTGGGTTCAAAGATAAATGCTGTCTTATTTCCCATGGTATCCAGATGCCTGTCCAGGCAATTTTCAACAATATTTAACTTGCCGCCTTCAAACCATTTGACGTTGCCTTCTTCAAAACTACCGCTGTGAGTTTTATCCCAGTGCTTGCGCCAATAAAACGTACCGGCATATTCCTCCCAGAATTTTTCAGGATCTTCGACACTGTTTTTGTATACCTCTTTATACTCGTCAAATGATTTTATATTCAGCCACATAGGTATTCCTTTTTGATGAGGTTATCATTAAATCGATATATATTGATCTGTTATGTTAATTAATTCAGATTTATAATCAAGTTTTAAATACTTCTTGTCGGGTAATATTTATTTAGCAAGACCTAATAATGTAAAAGGTTATCATTTTCTTACTCTAATTTCCCGGGTGATCGTATATCTTCGACCATCTGCTGCACTTCTTCCGGCGGATCCATAGTCATTCGTGATATCAGGATCGAGAAGAAGAGATTTACAAACATCGCTACAGTCCCGAACCCTTCCGGTGAAATGCCAAACCACCAGTCTTCCTGCGTACCGCCCCCCAATAGTCCCAGCTTGTATTTTACCATGTAAAATAACATCAACACGATTCCAATAACCATACCGCTGATTGCACCCTGTCGATTCATTCGTTTATCAAAAATACCTAGAATAATGGCAGGGAAAAATGATGCGGCCGCAAGTCCGAATGCAAGAGCCACTGTAGCTGCTACAAAACCAGGTGGATTAATGCCGAAATAACCGGCGACCAGAACAGCAAAACCTGCAGCCAGACGTGCCCACACCAATTCCCCTTTTTCAGATATATCCGGATTTATCTGTTTTTTAATCAAGTCATGAGAAATACTTGTAGATATTACAAGCAGCAAACCTGCAGCTGTTGAGAGAGCAGCTGCTAATCCCCCTGCCGCCACCAAAGCAACAATCCAGTTTGGCAGATTGGCAATTTCCGGATTTGCCAAAACCATAATATCGCGATCGATATTCAGTTCATTTTGTTGTTCATCAGCAACATATTTTATTCGTCCGTCCTTGTTTTTATCTGTAAACGTAATCAAGCCGGTCTGTTCCCAATTACTGAACCACTCGGGTACATCTTCGTATTCTTCCGTTGAAACAGTTTCAATGAGATTAACGCGTGCGAAAGCAGCAATAGCAGGTGCCGTAGTATATAGAATAGCAATAAAAAGCAGAGCATAGCCAACGGATTTTCGAGCATCACGAACCCTGGGAACCGTAAAAAAGCGCACTATGACATGAGGAAGACCAGCCGTACCTACCATTAAAGCAAAGGTAATGGCAAATACGTCGATCATTGATTTTGAACCAGAGGTATATTCGGCAAAGCCCAACTCAAGATTAAGCTGGTTCAGTTTTTGTAATAAATAGGTCCCGGATCCATCAGCAAGAGTACTCCCGAATCCAATTTGAGGTAATACCACACCGGTCAGCTGAATTGAGATGAAAAAGGCCGGTACCATATAGGCAAAGATAAGAATGCAATACTGTGCAACCTGGGTATAGGTAATACCTTTCATCCCTCCCAGCACCGCGTAAAAAAAGACGATGGCCATTCCAATTAACACTCCCAGGTCAATAGGAACTTCCAGAAAACGAGCGAAAACAACTCCAACGCCACGCATCTGTCCGGCAACATATGTGAAGGAAACTATTATTGCACAGATCACCGCAACGGTACGAGCCCAATTAGAGTAATACCGATCTCCAATAAAATCCGGTACGGTAAATTTCCCAAACTTCCGGAGATAAGGTGCAAGCAGTAAAGCCAGCAATACATACCCACCGGTCCATCCCATTAGATACACAGCCCCATCATACCCCATGAAGGCAATTAAACCCGCCATCGATATAAATGAAGCGGCAGACATCCAGTCGGCGGCTGTAGCCATTCCATTAGCCAGTGGCGAAACTCGACTTCCGGCAATATAAAAATCACTCGTTGACCCAACTTTCGACCAAAACGCAATTCCGATATACAAGGCGAAAGTTATACCGACTATAATATAGGTCCATGTCTGAATATCCATAAGCTATTTGTTGGATGTTATATCTGGAAGTATTACTTGGTCGGATATTTATTCCGAAAAATTTCAGTTAAAAATGAATGAGCAGGTCCTCAAAGAAAGACCTACTCTTGACTGGCAACACGATTATTTGCAGTCTAGTAGTTATAAGCTCATTTGCTGATTAATCTTCATGGACACCAAATTTTTTGTCAAGGCGATTCATCAGCCAGACATAGATGAAAATCAGAATTACAAACACATAGATGGACCCCTGTTGCGCAAACCAAAAACCCAGTTTAAAACCACCCATCTGTATTTGATTTAGCTCTTCCACTAAGAATATCCCGAAGACATAAGAGACCAGGAACCAGATACTCAGCAAGATGCCGACATACATCAGGTTTTTATGCCAATACTCTTTTTTCGACTGTTTTTCCATCCGGTGTTTATTTCGGTGTAATATTTATCCTATTTCATCTAAAATAAATTATCATGATATGCAAGTGTATTCTAGATTATCAGATAACACCAAACAGAAGTGAGGTTATTCCTAAAATAATTTTGAATTCACTTAGCCTACGATTTAAAGTTCCCAAATGATCTCTGACAATTTTCCGTTATACTCTCTTGTCAAATATGCGATGATATCAACCACAGCTTTTTAGATGAATTCAGTCGGCTCGCAACTAATTGAAAAATGGTTCTCCCAAAAAGATTGGGAACCCTTTGACTACCAGCATGAAGTATGGAATGTGGTTCTGGAAGGAAAGAACGGCTTGCTCAATGCACCGACCGGCAGCGGCAAGACCTTCGCCCTTTTTATGCCCACCCTCATTAAATGGATTGATGAACACCCGGAGACCTATAAAGAGCTCGCAGATAATGGATTGAAGCTCTTATGGATCACCCCACTCAGGGCGCTGGCCAAAGATATCGAGCAGGCTCTGCAGCGGGTTCTGGATGAAATGGAGATCCCATGGAGTGTGGCACGGCGAACCGGAGATGTGAGTACAAAGAAGAAACAGCAGCTTAAGAAGCAGATGCCTGAGGTACTTATCACGACCCCGGAAAGCATGCACATTCTTATGGCGCAAAAGAAGTATCCACGTTACTTCGAAGATCTTGGTACGGTAATCATTGATGAATGGCATGAGTTATTAGGATCAAAGAGAGGGACCCAAACCGAACTGGCGCTTTCTCGTCTGAAGCACCTAAAAGATGATCTCCAGATTTGGGGAATATCGGCAACTATCGGCAACCTGCAAGAGGCCTTGGATGTGCTTCTCGGTTCGGATGCTGACAAGGAAGATGCCGTTATTATAAAAGCCAATGTTGAAAAGAAGCTGGAAGTCCATTCGGTTCTTCCCGATGATGTTGAAAAATTTCCCTGGTCGGGACACCTGGGAACACGTTTGTTGCACAAAGTTATTCCGATCATCGAGAACAGCCGCTCTACCCTGATCTTTACTAACACCAGATCCCAGTCGGAAGTCTGGTTCCAGAAGCTACTTGATGCCAAACCTGACCTCGCCGGATCCATTGCGCTTCATCACGGATCCCTCAGTAAAAAAATCCGAAACTGGGTGGAAGAGTCGCTACATGAGGATATGCTCAAAGCGGTGGTTTGCACCTCCAGCCTTGACCTGGGAGTTGATTTCGCTCCGGTTGAAACGGTAGTTCAAGTCGGGAGCCCTAAAGGGGTTGCACGCTTTCTTCAGCGGGCGGGTCGCAGCGGACATCAGCCCGGTTCTACCAGCCGGATTTATTTTGTACCTACCAACGCCCTGGAGCTCATAGAAGCAGCGGCTCTGAAAAGTGCGGCTCATTCCAAAACTACGATGGAAAGTCGAGATCCAATTCTTAAGCCCTATGACGTGCTCATCCAGTACATAGTGACACTTGGCATATCGGATGGGTTCAAGCCGGACGAACTCTTCAGGGAAATAAAGAGCACATTTGCCTATCAAACGCTCAATGAAAAAGAGTGGAACTGGATCCTAGATTTCTTGATAACAGGTGGGAAATCACTGACACGATATGATGAATATTCAAAAGTTGTTGAGGAAGACGGACTCTATAAGGTAAAAGACACAAGGATTATCCGACGTCATCGTATGTCTATAGGTACCATTGCCAGTGACACCATGATGAAGGTGAAATATTTAAAAGGTGCTTCTTTGGGCGGCATTGAAGAGTGGTTCATTACAAAAATGAATCCCGGTGATACCTTTTGGTTTGCCGGCAGAGCATTGGAGCTGGTTCGCATCAAGGATATGACAGCCTATGTACGAAGAGCAAACACCTCCAAGGCAAAAGTCCCCAGCTGGATGGGCGGGAGGATGTCGCTCTCTTCCAATATGTCTGCCCTCCTGCGGCATAAATTACATGAAGCAATTGATGGTACAACGGATGATATTGAACTGAAAACCATACAGCCAATCCTTGATGTTCAGCAGGACTGGTCAAGCCTGCCCGATGAGGATGAGCTTTTAATAGAAAAAACGTATTCCAATGAAGGGTGCCATGTCTTTATCTACCCTTTCGAGGGACGATATGTGCATGAAGGGATGTCGGCTTTGCTGGCCTACCGTATTTCTAAAATCATCCCAATTACCTTTTCCATTGCCATGAATGATTACGGTTTTGAGCTGCTCTCGGATAAAGAGATACCCATTGAAGAAGCATTAAAAAATGATCTGTTTTCAGACACGGATCTGGTAAAAGATATCTTTTCCAGTTTGAATGACACTGAAATTGCCAAACATCGATTTCGTGAAATTTGTCAGATCTCAGGTCTGATCTTCCAGGGTTTCCCCGGACAAAAGAAAGCCAGCAGGCATCTCCAGATGTCATCCGGACTCTTTTTTGATGTTTTTGATGAGTATGAACCGGATAACCTGCTACTACAGCAGGCCTATGATGAGGTGCTCTCTTACCAGCTGGATGAAGTTCGGCTTAGAAAAGCCTTAAAGCGCATTCAGAATCAGGAGATCAATTTTAAGTATCCGGAACGTTTCACACCTTTTGCATTCCCGATAATGGTTGACCGGTTACGAGAGCGACTCAGTTCAGAAAAACTGGTGGACCGTATTCAAAAAATGCAGGTACAATTAGAGAAGCATGTTTAGGTTTTAGGCCGCAGATTTCCACGGATATAATGAAGGAACTACAGTCATTAGACCATAACAATCGTTCACGCATATTAAGACACATAAAAATATTTGTGCAAATCTGCAGCAAAAAATTGAATCAGCTATAAGCAGTTTTTACCTTTTTCCGCTATGATAAAAAATGCGAAAGCCATACATATCCAACACTGCAGGTTCTGGCTGCTTCCTGAAAAAGCAATCTACTGGCAAAAGAAAAAGATTCTAATAATTGCCGATCTTCATATCGGTAAATCCGGACATTTCAGAAAGAACGGTATCCCGGTACCCGGTGATGTTAATAGTTCCAATATTGATAAAATGAACCGGCTGGTTCAGAAGGTTGAACCTGAGCACTTAGTTATCTTAGGTGATCTATTTCACAGCCGAGCCAACAAAGAATGGGAGCAGTTCCAGACTTGGAGAAAAAAACACCTAAAATTGGAAGTCAGTCTTGTGATTGGCAATCACGATATTCTTCCCAGCTCAGCCTATCACTCATCTCATATCAATCTCTTTAAAAAGCTGACTGTTGGACCTTTTCTTATGATTCACGATCTCAATCAATTGCCATCAGATAACAATACTTCCGACAATTATGTCTTGAGCGGTCATATACATCCGGCCGTGCGTCTAAGAGGAAAAGGCAGGCAATCTCTGAAGCTACCCTGTTTTTATTTTGGCACCAATGAAGGAATTCTTCCGGCCTTTGGTCAGTTTACCGGTACACATGTTATTGAACCGCGAAAAGGAGAAAAAGTTTATACCATAGCTGATTCTCAAATACTTGACATGAATACCAATTGAATATTTTATGACACAAACTCATCACAGGACTGTAATTTCTCTAAAT
Organism: Halalkalibaculum roseum; assembly: GCF_011059145.1. NCBI lineage: Bacteria > Pseudomonadati > Balneolota > Balneolia > Balneolales > Balneolaceae > Halalkalibaculum > Halalkalibaculum roseum. The sequence continues at coordinate 731,180 of NZ_JAALLT010000003.1, forward strand.
AGTCTCTTTCTATTATTAACTGTGTCTGCCATTATCTTTTTTGCCTCGGATGCGTTAGCTCAAAATTTGTCCGGCGAACTGGAGTTATATAACCAAGATCGTTTAAACCTTAACAAGACCGGAATGCTGGTACTGTCCGGGTGGGCGCTTGGAAACATTGCCATTGGCAGTTATGGTTACTTCAGAACCGGCGGAAAAACCAAATACTTCCATCAGATGAATGCAGCATGGAACCTGGTCAATCTTTCCATCGGGGCCTTTGCCTACTATAATTATCTGCATACCGACCCGGCCTCTTTTAGCCTTGCACAAAGCATGCGGGAAGCTAAATCACTAGAAAATATTCTTTTACTGAATATAGGTTTGGATGTGGGCTATATCGCAACCGGTGCTTTTTTATGGGAAAAAGGTATCCGAAAAGATAATAACAGGCTGCTCGGTTACGGACCCTCCTTAATTCTTCAGGGAGGATTTCTTTTAGTTTTCGATGGGATACTCTACGGGTTGAACCGGACTCACAATGAAAAATTATTCAACCTGATGGACAATTTATCCATTTCAGCCAATGCCATCTCCGTAACCATACCTCTTTGATTTGAAACGAGTTGGATAGATGTTGATAGGTATAGCAGGAAATTCTGAACTAGGCTTGAAACCGTTACTCTTTCCACTTGCGCTTGAAGCAGTGATGCAGCCGGCTGGTGATTCGTGACTTCCTTGTTCGCACATTGGCTCCTGAGATGTTGAAGACTTTACTCACCTCTTTTGTAGTGGCATCAGGATTGTCGATAAAGTACTCAATTAATTCCCGTTCATCATCCTGAAGCATATCGAGGCACTCCTCTAGTATGCGCTGTTTGTCTTCATCCAGAAGATTGGTAATCTGTTCGGCCGGTTCTACAAAGTGATGCAGATTTTCATCAATAGGCGAGTTGAATCGGTGCTGATTCTTGGCATAACTTAAATATTCATTCCGGCAGGCACGTATTAAATAACTGAAAATATATTTCTCTTTTCGAATATTATCCTTTAAAATCTGCTCATATACGTTAATAAAGGCCTGTTGTGTACATTCTTCGGCTTCCTGTTCAGTGGCATTCATTGTAACTTTCAGATAGTCTTTCAGCCTAGGTAATACTTCTTCAAGTATTTCATTGGCCTTGCCATCCCTGTTTTCCTGGAGAGCAAAAACTAATTCCGAATAGTCTAGTCTGTCAGTATTCAATGGTGTCTGTAGCCTGCGTATGTTTAGATGATTTCCTTTCTCCGCACTGCCCTTCTTTGCAGTAAATTCAGTATACAAATTCTTGTTTCTAATAGCTATTCAGCTAAAAGAGTACTCTAGAGTATATCTTTTTCTAGTTAATAATACTTAAAATATTTTACGCAAAATTAACATTGTTAACTTTTTATAATCTATTTAAATAAAATAACGTAACAAAAAGAGAATATATAGCTCTTTAACACAAGAATAGTTCGTTAATAAATCTTAATGAAAATATTATAATCTATACATGTTACAAATAAATTATTGCCGCTTAAAAAAGTACGGGATCGATTTTTATTTGTAACAAACGGGTTACTAAAATATCTCTATTCAAGGAAGGGTATAGTTAAAAGTTGAATAAAAGCAGCTTTTTAACCTTTCTAACGACAAATAGCCAAAATCATTAAATCAAGACCTTTACTCTCATGGAAAAGCTATCTAAAAAATTTCTCGCTCTCACTTGTATTGTTGCATTGGCCACCGGTTGTGCATCTGTCACCGATGCCGGACTCGCCGAACAGCCCCAGGAACAGACCATCGAACAGGTAACACCTCCTGCTCCTGACCTCGATCCTGTCAAAGGTACCGGCGCCAAAGCTGAGCCTATGGTTGACAAACCAAAGCTTTAATTCTCAATAAGACCACACTAAGCGAACTGCAACTATACATCTATATTCTTATGATATCGCTCTCATCTAAACTACTCGCTTTTACTTTCATTATTGCATTGGCCACTGGTTGTGCCTCTGTCACCGATGCCGGACTCGCCGAACAGCCCCAGGAACAGACCATCGAACAGGTAACGCCTCCGGCTCCTGACCTCGATCCTGTCAAAGGTACCGGCGCCAAAGCTGAGCCTATGGTTGACAAACCAAAGCTTTAATTCTCAATAAGACCACACTAAGCAAACTGCAACTATACATCTATATTCTTATGAAATCGCTCTCATCTAAACTACTCGCTTTTACTTTCATTATTGCACTGGCCACTGGTTGTGCCTCTGTCACCGATGCCGGACTCGCCGAACAGCCCCAGGAACAGACCATCGAACAGGTAACACCTCCTGCTCCTGACCTCGATCCTGTCAAAGGTACCGGCGCCAAAGCTGAGCCTATGGTTGACAAACCAAAGCTTTAATTCTCAATAAGACCACACTAAGCAAACTGCAACTATACATCTATATTCTTATGAAATCGCTCTCATCTAAACTACTCGCTTTTACTTTCATTATTGCACTGGCCACTGGTTGTGCCTCTGTCACCGATGCCGGACTCGCCGAACAGCCCCAGGAACAGACCATCGAACAGGTAACACCTCCTGCTCCTGACCTCGATCCTGTCAAAGGCACCGGCGCCAAAGCTGAGCCTATGGTTGACAAACCAAAGCTTTAATTCTCAATAAGACCACACACTAAGCAAACTAAAATCATACATCTATATTCTTATGAAATCGCTCTCATCTAAACTACTCGCTTTTACTTTCATTATTGCATTGGCCACTGGTTGTGCCTCTGTCACCGATGCCGGACTCGCCGAACAGCCCCAGGAACAGACCATCGAACAGGTAACGCCTCCGGCTCCTGACCTCGATCCTGTCAAAGGTACCGGCGCCAAAGCTGAGCCTATGGTTGACAAACCAAAGCTTTAATTCTCAATAAGACCACACTAAGCAAACTGCAACTATACATCTATATTCTTATGAAATCGCGATCATCTAAACTACTCGCTTTTACTTTCATTATTGCACTGTCCACTGGTTGTGCCTCTGTCACCGATGCCGGACTCGCCGAACAGCCCCAGGAACAGACCTTCGAACAAGTAACGCCTCCGGCTCCTGACCTCGATCCTGTCAAAGGTACCGGCGCCAAAGCTGAGCCTATGGTTGACAAACCAAAATTATAGGCAGGAAAAAGAGCTGTTGAATAAATCAATCAGTGCTGTACTCTACCATTTGACTGTAGTGGTATATCTAAACATTGATTTAATATTCCTTGCTTAGTGTAGTCTACATTTATTAAAAATAACTCACATTCTTGTTGAAGAGGGGGAGTGTATATATATTACATTACCTGCTGCGTCTCTCATAGTTACATAAATTAATATCATTTACATAGGCAGGTTTAATTTACCCTAACAAATGTGGTAGTGACATGTATGTCATCCTCCTAATTGCTCTTTTATTGAACATCAATCTTAAAGAGATTGATGAAACCACCTCATTAATTGAATTATCTAAAAGTCAGGCTGATCTATATATAAACAACATTATTCAAGATCGCGATGTTGATGCCAATTATTGGGCACTCTTGACATTGGCTGAAAATAATTCACAGATTAAAACTTACATTGCTAATACTTTTCGTCAAGGTAAGTATGATAGTAGTCGCTTTGAACCATTCTTAAAACAGGATCAAGAAAATAATCTTTTACTAAGAAATCTGGTTAACGAGACCGGATCAAAACCATTATTAGTTGAACTTTTACTACGAGAGACTGATACAAATCAGCGTAGGAAAATTAGAAACAATTTTATCAAAAATTTCAACCTCAATATTGAAAATGGTATTGATTATGAGTCATTAATTGATAGAATTATTAACAAAGAAAAGATAGATAGCACAGTTGTTCCAAATGACTCATTTAGACTTACACATTTATTTCTTTTAATGAATTCAACGGGCTATGGTTTACTAAATGATGGCTATGAAAAGCAGGCATATGACAAATGGACTAATAGTGAATTTTCAAGTTACAAAACGCCCCTTAGTAAAGAACTCCAGCTCTTCTTAAAAGTAAGACTTCTATATGCATTAGGTAATTATGAAGAGGCAAAGCCACTATTTGATGAAATTATCAATAGTAACTCTGTCCCAAATTCCCCCTTTAAATTTAGAGTTTTAAGATATTTTGATTATTCCTTATGGAGACAAGGATTCTATGATTTAAGCCTAAAAATTGCTAAAAACTTAACAACACCACTGTCAAAATATTTAGATGATAAAGAGAAAGAATTAGAATCACTTTCCGCACAAGCAGCATATTTAGACTTGATTGGTAAGATTTCTGAAGCACAAAAAGTGAATTTAGAAATTCTAAAAGAATCCGATGAATCTGGTCTTCCTGTTAATAGGACTACAGTTTACAATAATTTAGGTCTTACCTACAAAGAGAGTGGTGAATTTTCAAAATATCTAGATTTACAACTCAAAGCTCTTGAAGAAGCTATAAATCAAAATGACACCTCTCGTAGACTTGAAATACTTTCCAACCTTTATCTTTATTACACGGAAAAAAAGGATTATAAGACTGCGATATTATATTTGAATGAGGCAAGAAATCTTGCTGAGAAAGAAGATGAGTCAGTTCAAGTTGGAAAAATTCACATGTATCTTGGTATTCTTTATCGAGATTATCAAAATGACTATGACAAATCTTTAAATAATTTTGAAGAAGCTTCAAAATATTTAGATCCAAAGAATAGCTTTCTTCATTATTTACAACTGTTAGATGAAAAAGCATTACTTTTTAAGAAAAAGAATGATTTAGAGAAAAGTCGTGAGCTATATTATTTAAAAGCTGAACTCAGTAAGTCGAAAGACGATATAAGTCTCATTGAAGCTTACCTCCACTTAATTGAATTAAATTTGCAAACAGGAAGATTAGATGATGCTAAAAGGTTGTTTAATGAGATTAGTACTTACAATCTTAGCATACTCGATTTCAGGGACATAATAAAAGCAAAAACTGTAAGAGCTCGGTATTTGGTTGCAATTGGAGACCAAGACAAAGCTTATCAAATTATGAAGCCTGCTATTGAGCAAATTGTAGAAAGGGCTAAAAGTAGTACCGAGCTTCAATCGGGTTTCTGGAATGTTGATCCTCAATACTTAAATGCTTTCAGCTTTATGGCAGATTTGCTAATTAGTAACAAAAAAAATTCAGAAGCTGTAGAAGTATTGGATAAACTTAAAACGATTAATGATGCTTCGCTTTATCAGAATAAGATGGTTAAATCCAGCCTATTGGATGAAACTGAACTCTTACAGTATAAGAATCTTACACAACAGCTTGATAAACTTAGAAAGAAACAACTATTAGCAAATAAAAAAGAACAGCTAAGCCTGCAAAGTAAGATTGACCAACTTACAGCTCAAAAAAATGTTTTGGATCGTAAAATATCCGGCATGGTTGATCAGGAACCTATTACTGTGAAAGAGGTACAGCGCCGTATTACAGGTAGAGAAATGGTTATACATGTTACAGAACTTCAGGATCAATATTATATAGCAAGAATATCACGACATGACGTAAGATTTAACGAGGTTGCACTAGATTCTACCTTGAGAGCTAAATTCAGTAGTGCCATTGAGAAGATGTCAGTAGGTAAAACTGATATTAACGAGCTCAGTCAAATCTCTGACATCCTGGATTTTGAAAGTATTCCGGCCTGGGTGGAACGCCTTACTATTATTCCGGACAGCTATTTGTACCAGCTGCCTGTAGATGCCCTACCAATTAAGAGCGAAGGGTTCGGATATAGCTATGGCGGTGCTACCTACGTAGTGGAACGATTCAAGACACACTATTTGACTTCACTCAATGATTTCAGAACCACCAATTCACCGCGCAAGCAGTATGCAATGGATTTTGCCGGGTACGGAGTATCTCAGTTTCCCTCATATACAAACAAGCAAGACCTGGTGCCGCTCCCACACGCCGAAAGTGAAGTCTCAGCCATAGTGGGTAATTTATCCAACATGAAGAACAGGCGAGCATACCTTGACACCGCTTCCACTGAGAAGGTATTCAAGGAGACAGCTCCTAATGCCCGCATCCTGCACCTGGCCACCCATAGTGAGCTTTCCGACAGAGACCCCTTGTTTTCAACTATCTACATGAGTGCTGATGAGCAGACAGCCAATGAAGAATTTTCAGGGCAAATTTTTGCCTATGAATTATTTGAGTTGAACCTGGCCAATGATTTGATCATGCTGAACTCCTGTGAGTCCGGCTCAGGCTCTTACCTGCAGGGCACCGGGGTGATGGGTATCAGTCGTGCCTTGCGTTACGCTGGAGCCAATTCTCTGATTCTGAACCTTTGGTCTGTTAATGATATGATGGCTTCCGATTTTGCCATCGAGTTCTATAAGAATATCAACGAGGGTCAGACCAAAGATGAGGCCCTGAGACAGGCGAAACTTCACTTCCTGAAAAACAAAAATGCAAACCCGCATTACTGGGGTCCTTATATTCTGATAGGCAATCGCGATGCATTGGTAAACCCCAATCGCGAAACCAACATCTATTTCGCAGGGGCTTTCATGCTATTCTTCATAACCATCGCATCAATTAGCCTTATTCAGGATCGAAGAGTAAAAGCTGCTTAATTAGTCTAGTCTATTTACTTTCCTCTCGCAGACCCCCTTGCCAGTAAACCGGGACTAGATTAGAACTGTGTACGCTACTCAGATACCAAAGTAAACGGAATGACTTCTTGCCTGGACTCTTCGGTCTTCAAGTACCCGGTTAGTTTTAACCCTCTCCTGTCGAATCATCTCCGCAACAAATCGGTTTATTACTGAACGTTGATTGGCTTGCAAGTCAAACTAATAACCACCAGTACCGGAAACAACTCAAGGTTTAAACACAAGCAGCCTTTAGTCGGCCGATACATGCCTTTTATTATATCTTACTCCTTCACTAGAGGATATAATAATCGCATTTTATAAACAGGTTGGCAGATTCGGTACTTTCTATAGGGAGTTGTTGATTGAAGAAAATTACGAGTGATTGTAGCTCTAAAAGCGTTGCAAAGATTCGAGATTTATCGGTACGTATAGGTACAATCAAATAATAAACGTCCAGTTACTTCCCAAGCACTCATTCTTTTATCCCGAAACTGACAATACTATTTACCTAGATAGGAAAGCGTAAATGCGTTCAGTGATTGAATGGCGACGCTTGTTCCGGATATGTAATTCATTACACTGTCTATTATAAATTAAGAGTGTCAACAAATAAAAAAGGCGATGAATGCTGGCATTCATCGCCTTACTAAATATTGTTGTTTCTAAAGACCGGGTTAACGGTCTTTGAGCTTCTTATTTGCTGAATGCATTCAGGTAGCTTTCCGCCACTCTACGATATGCACCGTTAAGAGCATAAGCGTTCTCGATATTTTGTTTGGCCATATCCAGCTGGTCCAGCTGAAAATAAGCGTTACCCAGGTACCAGTAAGCTTTTTCCAATATAAGCTTCTCTTCGGTACTCAGATTGTCATTCGAGGACTCTTTCTGAGTTATAATTTTTTGAAAATAATCCGTCGACTCACGATAGTTACCTTCATTATAGTAGAGCGAACCAAGATTCAGATTCAACTCAGAAATCCATTGGGGATCGTTGGCGCTCTGCAGCTCTCTGTTAAGCAGAGCTGTTGCCTGATCAAACTGTCCGGTATTTGCCAAGGTAATTGCATCCCTGATTATATTATTATCGGCCTCATTATCAACGTTTCCATCTGGTGATCGATAATAATCCAGTTCGATACTTTGTATAGGCTGAATGTCTCCGTTAACCCCCGATTGCTGAAAATTCATTACCCCCAAAATTCCAATGGTCAGAGCTATGACAGCTGCCGCCGCATAACTCCAGTACCTCTTCATTTTCAAAGCTTTTCTTCTCTCTTTTTTCTTTTTAACTACTTCTTTGAGATTGGCAACCGTTTTCAGATAGTCTAAGTGATATCCGTCCTGGATAAGCTCTGCCCACAGCTCATCAACTTCTTCTTGCGAAAGCTGACCATTGACGTACTGATCAATCTTTTCTTCTAACTTATTTTGACTAAAGCTTTCAATCATTGTTCTGTTCCAGTTCGGTTATTGATTTTTAAATGCTGCCAATATTATAAATATGTATTCAGAAAATTGGCAATTAAATATAACTAATGGTCAGAAATGCGCTATAACCTATGGAAAGACCTTTTTTGAGTATGCTTTTTTGAATTTCCGTGCTCTCAATTTCACGTACTAAATATGCTACTCTAAGAGTATTATTACTTTTCATAGTCATTAACTCTTTCTACCACTTTATAATAAGAGAAACCAAGTGAGTTTTTGTTACAGAATATTTCAAATAATTTTTAGACCTGTTATTAGCCCTTTAAAACAGGCCTTAGACCGCATTAATTTCACTATTTGATGCATTTGTTTGGCATTGATCTGGTAAATCTTTGTTAAGAAATTGAACGAAAGTATAAATTTTCCTGCTTTTAGCCTTTCTTTACGTCTTAAAACCATCGTTTATGAAACAAGAACAACATTACATAGTCACTTTCTTTGTGCTGTTTCTGCTTTTTGCAGGCTGCAATGAGGATAAAAATGCCGAAATCAGTGGCACAATAGATTACATCGGGTCCTCGGAAATTTATCTTGAGCAAAAACCTATTCATTACAAGTATGCCGATAAGATCAGGTATCAGATCAACCCTGAGAATAGCGGCAGATTTAGCAAGAGTGTCCCCCTGGATTCTCAGAAAGTGGTTTTTTTTGTAATTGATGACACCGAATATCCTGTCGTTGCAAACCCTGAACGACAGATTTCATTGAACGTTTATCGAGCCGATTTCCCCGATTCGGTGGATGTAGAAGGCTATCCGGAACCCTGGGATAACAATTATTCCGATTATTATAAAGAGGAACAGCAAATTCAGCAGCAGATTGACGGGGAGATGCAAGATTTTCGGGATGGTAAAGTCAATGAAGTTCTGGACCTGTACAAAAGTCGTTACAAACTGGCCAAAAGGCACCTGGCAGAAACCCCGCTTGATATCTATTATTACAAAAATATGGGGGAGTACCTGGAGAAACGGCTTGAAAATATTGAATACCGTAGGGACCAAAGTGGTTTTAATGCCGAATCTGCCCGTGAGAATGTAATTGAAGAAGCCAAAGAACTCAATTTCTTTACGATAAAATCTCTCAGAGCCCAGCGTGCGGGCATACGGGATTTCACCAATGCCTATGCCAATACCTTTGGTGTCGAGGATAGCCTGGAAGAGGAGTATGGGCAAGAACTCACGCAATATGATGTAAAGCGACTTGGATATGATACCTTGAATGAAGCTCGGGTTTCTGTACTCGATCATATTGAAGACCGAGATGCACTTGCCTATGCCAAGATGCACCTGATTGCCGAACGTATCGGTGAGATGTCGCCCGAAATAGCAGAACCGAGCTATAGCGCATACCTGGAGAATTTTAGCGACTATCCACGCTACACATCTTTTCTAAGGGAATTTTATGAAGAAGTGGAAGCAGTTTCTCCCGGCAATCCGGCCATTCCATTTTCCATTCCGAACCAAAATGGTGAGCTCGTAAGCATGGATGATTTCAAAGGAAAATATGTACTGCTTGACTTCTGGGCTAGCTGGTGTATTCCATGCCTTGATGAATTTCCACATATGAAAAAACTGTATCGAGATTTTGACCGCGAAGATTTTGAAATTGTGGCCATTTCAATCGGCGAAGACAGTCTCAGGTGGCGTCAAACCATCAACCGCTTTGAAAATCCCTGGCCTCAACTCTACGCCGGTGAAGGTTTTGAGCAGGAGACTTTTAAGGCTTACCAGGGAGGCGGAATTCCATTTTACATTCTAGTGGATCGCTCCGGCAATATCAAACGATACAATGATGTCAGGCCTTCATTCAACCTGCCAGATGTACTTGACAGTTTGATTGCTGAGTAAATTACCTATCTTTACTTTTCTTACTTTTTCAACTACATAGACGAATCTGCTATATGAAAAAAAGTGTCCACTTCAGCCTGTTAGTTATAGGCGTGCTGTTCATATTCGCTTCCTGCAGCCAAAGCCAGTCTTCCGGTATTACTCTGGATGAGAAAATTGGTCAGATGATAAAAGTGGGTTTCAGAGGACTCACTGTTGCCGAAGACAATCCGATAGTGCAAGATATCCGGAAATATCATATCGGGGGAGTGGTATTGTTTGACTACGACGTTCCGCGAGATACGGCAGTGCGAAACATTTCATCAGCCGATCAGGTGCAGGAACTGGTTCAAGACCTGCAGAGCTATGCGGATATACCCCTCATTGTTGCCATCGACCAGGAAGGAGGAAGAGTTGCCCGACTGAAACCTAAGTATGGGTTTGAGAAAAGCGTCTCGGCCCAATATCTAGGAGGCCTGCAAAACCCCGACAGCACCCGGAAATATGCTCGGCAAACCGGTGAAACTTTGAGCGAACTGGGTATTAATACCAACCTGGCACCCGTTGTCGACGTCAATATCAATGCGGAAAATCCGGTGATCGGTGGAATTGAACGAAGTTTTTCAGAAGATCCTGAAGTCGTCAGCCGGCAGGCACGAATCTACATTGAAACACTGCATGATTACGGCATCATTACAACGCTGAAGCATTTTCCCGGCCATGGCAGTTCCAAAGAAGATTCACACCTAGGTGTAGTAGATGTAACCGAATACTGGCAAGAAGAAGAACTCATACCCTACCGAAACTTAATTGAATCAGAAACGGCTGACATTATCATGACTGCACATATTTTTAATGCCAGACTTGATTCTGTATATCCGGCAACTCTTTCCAAACCCATAATTACGGGAATTCTTCGAGACAGTCTCGGATTTGAAGGTGTGGTGATGTCAGACGATCTTCAAATGAAAGCTATCAGGACCCAATACGGACTGAAAGAGACCATTAAAATGAGTATACAGGCCGGGGTGGATATGCTATCATTCGCCAATAATTCGATATTTGATGCTGAAATTGTTGCTAAGGCACACGGCATCATTAAAGAACTGGTCGATGAGGGTGAAATTTCCGAAGAGCGCATAGAAGAATCTTATGAACGTATCATCTCCCTTAAAAGGAAGTATTTGATGGTGGGGGAGTGATAAGTTATGAGTCTTGAGTTGTGAGTCTTGAGATTAAAGTAATAGTCTGTTCACTTGGCAAACCGAATCCTAAATTCTTGGCAATAAACCCAAAATAAATCAGCTCTGAACCTATTCTGATCAAGTTAATTGTTTGCAGTCTTAGAACTCACGACTCATGACTCACAACTTATTTATTACTCCCCTCTATACGGTACTCCCTGCTCTATCCAATCTGGCGCAGGTTTCCCTTTGAGGTAGTGGTCGAAGTACTCTTTCATCTTTATAGCGTAATCCAACCGGTTCGGATATTCTTGCAGGTGGTGAGGTTCGCCACGGTACTGTAGAAAAACGGCGTCTTTTTCAAGCCGGCGCATAGCCAGATAGAGCTCAATGCCCTGATACCAGGGTACAGCTGTATCTTCATCACCAAACATAATCAGGAGTGGTGTTTCAATTCGGTCGGCATAGAAAACCGGTGAATTTTCAATATACAGTTCAGGGTATTCCCAAAGGCTGCCGCCGATTCTGCTTTGCGACTGTTCATACTGGAACTGTCTGGCAAGCCCTGAACCCCAGCGAATTCCACTGTAGGCGCTGGTCATATTTGATACCGGTGCACCGGCAATAGCCGCATCAAAAATATCTGTCTGTGTAATCATAAATGCAGTTTGGTAACCGCTCCACGAATGCCCGTGAAGGCCCAGTTTATCGGGATCCGCGACACCCATATCAATCAATTTCTGTACCCCGGGAACCAGGCTTTTGGTAGAAGCAAAGCCCGGCGTACCAACTTCAAATCTTATATCCGGCAGGAACACAACATACTCATCGCTAACCCATTGTGGAAGCGTTGGTCGATGGTTATTACTTATTCCGCTGAATTCATAAGCTCGCTGTGAAAAGAATCGATAGTAATATATGAGAACAGGATATTTTTTCCCCTCTACATAGTTATCGGGTTTAATAAGAGCCCCCTGAATCGTTTCCCCGTCAAGGCTTTTCCAATCAATCAGCTCTGCCGTGCCCCAATTGTATTTTTCATGCAGATCGGTGTGAAGATCAGTTAGCTGCCTCACATCATTAAAACGCATTCCCTCACTCAACCAAATATTAGGATACTCATCATAGCTTTCCCGGGTATAGAAAACCCGGTCACTGTCTTTAGCTTTGGTAACGAAATCGAACTTCTTTTCAGCTTCCAACCTGCGGGTAGTGCCTTCTCTGCTCACTCTTGCCGTATAGAAACCGTAGTTCTTTTTCTTGTCATAATAACCTCTGAGCAATAATTCCTCCCTCTTTCCAAAAGCAGGCTGCTCAGGATCCAAACGCACAACCCTATAACTGATTTGCCTATCGCGGCCGTCCACAGTTAAATTTGTAGCGTCGCCCCCGTCAACAGGGAATTTCCAGATGTCGTATTTATCGTAAATCAGAACGGCCTCATCATCCTCAATCCACCCGCCAACCCCATAACCCGGCGCCGCTGATGGATAATCATGATCTTCATTATAAAAGGGTGTTTCGTTAGCCTGCGTGAGGTTTCTATATAACTCATTCTCGACATCGTAGAGATGCCAATCCCTGTCATCATAATAAATTATGTAATTGCCGCCGGGAGAAAGATCCGCTCCGTACTGAATCTTTTCGGCCGCCTTCTGCCTTTGTCCGGTTTGTAAATCAACCACATAATAATCGTTGTAAAAGCCGTCCCAGGTCATGAGCTTCAGGTATGGCACCTGCGAATTACCAAGTGCAACCTCCGGATTTTGGCTAATATCGACTTCCGGCATTTTCTCATCAGCCAGCTGAACCCATTCGTCGCTATCATGATGATAAACGGCACGATATAAGTGGTTCTTTCTGCGGTTCCATGTCTCTTTTTCATGCGTTTTAATTCGTGGATCATCCCAATGCCAAACATCCACTTCCTTATCGTCAAGGATTTCTGTAGGGTCGTAAATATCAACGGTTCCTGACGTATCCTGCTCATTTACTTGCTCCTGTTTATCTATATCGATCAATTCACGGTCCAGCACACCAAAAAAGAGTCGTTTCCCGTCTTTTGTCCATTGCAGGTCATTATGAGAACGAAGCGCCCACTTTGCATCCACTTCATCAGCATCAACAGCTGTCTTCAAGGCATCAGTATTCGAATTCCAAATCTGAATATCGGCATCCCCTGCCTCATAGGTAGTATCCATGGACGCGCTGGTATAAGCCAACTGCCTGTTTTTCCCATTCCAACTTAAGTTTTGGTATAGACCATTTTCGACTTTTTGAATTGGGACCGGAGAAAGAGCTTCATTACCTAAATCGATTGTATAAATACCATTTTCAGTTCCCGAGGTATCTACAACCGAATAGGCTAAATAGGTAGAAGTACTGTCAAAGGACATCTCATTTACAAAAGGAATGGTAATTTCTGAATCAGCCTGAAGATTTTTAAGCAGCAGGCCGGTTCCCAGCTCTTTATTCTTTGATTTCATTTCCTCTATCTCTTTTGACTGATAGTAGAGCACGGCCAACCAACGGCTGTCATTGGAAAACGCAAAACTTTTGACACTATCCAGTTCAACGGTTTCTCCGTTATTGGTATTGAGCAGGCCAAATCCCTGCACGGGTTTGTCATTGTTATCTGACCGTAATTGCTTTGCCAATGGAGGTTTCACATATGCCCCGACCCACTGCCCGTCGGACGTGATCTCAGGATTTTCTCCTCGCTCGATTGTAAAATTGCTGCCGGTTCCAATATCCAGCACCCTTGCTTCCCCATCACCCCGGTCTGGCCAAACGCTGTAAATCAGCCAATTTCCGTCATCCGATACTTCGACATCTGAAATGTCCTCCCACTTCATGATGTCTTCGAAAGTCAACTTACCGTTTTGGGCCGATAGCATAGCCGGAAGTATTAGAAGTAAAACAAGGAAAAGAAGAAAACTTTTATATCTGGGACTTTGTGATGGCATACTTAGCAGTGAATTAGTTGGTATTTGCGTCAAAAGTTTAAAGAAATCAATGTAACTAACCAATTCACCGATAAACATTTTGAATGATTTTACGTAGGTTGGATGTGAGCATTTTAAAATGAGTCGATAGTATGAAAGACAATAGAGAACGCTCCTACGATTTTTATATTCAGCGATTTAGAGATGCTAAAATTGAAGCAGAAGACTTCTTGTTGCCTCTGGATGAGCGAACCTTTCGCAGGAAGCCATCCAGTAAGGTATGGTGCATAGGCGAGTGCTTCAGCCACCTGGTGGAAGCGGGAACCCAATACTACAAAAATGCCTCCAAAGGAATTGAAGCCGCAAAAAAACCTGGTGCCGGTTCAGAAAACCCGATGCATCTGCGTTTTCACATGCAGTGGTTTGTAAATTACCTTGAGCCACCCGTAACCATTAAATCCATTTCTCCGGGATCCTTTAAACCCGTTGAGTATGCCAAAGTTGATAAAGACGAAATTTTGAACAATTTCCTGGACCTTCAGGACAAGTATATCACCCAGCTGGAAATTGCAGAAACAAACAACCTTGACTTAAGCAGTATTAAAGTACCCAACCCCATCATATCGTTCATAAAAATGACTGCTGCAGAATGTATAGCGGTGACCGAAGCTCATCAAAGAAGACACTTGGAACAGGCACGCCGAATCAAACAGCAGTTAGACGAAACCTCCTAAAAAGCTTTAAGGCTGTTCCCTGCTGCGTTTGTGCTCGGGGTATTTGTCATATGGAAATAGGAAAAGCCCATAGGGTTCATGCCCCTCTTTATCCACGGTTTGATGGTGACGTTGATGGGCGCGCCGGATCAACTTCATAATTTTACTATCGCTGCTGAATGGTAGAAAGCGCTTGTGCGCGAAAAGATCATGAATGATAAAATAGAGGATCCCATAAATCGCTATTCCAGTGCCAAGGGCAAAGTTGACCGAACCTATCGGATCACCCGAACCCAGGTAGATCAACCCGATCGATACACCGGCAAAGAACATTGAAAAAATATCGTTGAGCTCGAAAAGACCGTGATGTGACTCATGATGCGTCTTATGAATTTCCCAAAACAACCCGTGAAATAGATAGCGATGTACCAGGTACGATACAATCTCCATCCCTGCAAATCCCAATAGGATGAACAGGGTAAAAACGATCAGATCCATAAGGGAAGAAAATCTACGTTGTAATTAACAATTATTGATGATTTTGGGTATCAGAACCATCTCATAAGATGATAAAATAATAACCATATCAAAATGGGATTTAATTCGTACAAATCATTGTTGCATCAATGCGCTGCCGGATAAGAGCAATAATAGATGTAGTCGAAACATTATTTAGATGCTTCTATCGTTACACTGATAAGCTCTTAACAAGTTTTTAGCAAAGCGGAACCATCATGGAAGATATCGACATAGAAAAATTACAAAGAAAGCTGGAGATCACCGGTGTCGCCGTTGACCTGTATGTGGAGCAGGACGGTGAATTCACCCTTAAACAAATATCAAAGGAAATTGACATGAGCGTAGGGGAAATATTTGATTATTTCCCGAATAAAGAGTCGATTTTAGACTTTTTCTATACCTCCCTGCTCATTCGATACCGGCTAATGTTAGATGAAATCGATGACTTTAACTCCTATTCTCTTAGCGAGAAGCTTTCCAATTTTGTATATGCCTCATTCGATTTGATGGCCGAGAAGCAGGTGTTTGTTGAGCAAACTTTCAAGAGTAGAGTAAGATGCGGTTACGGAAGAAAAGAGTTCACGAAGAAAGTTGAAAAGATGTTAGCCTCATTTTTCTATGAAGATACCAGAATTTCTACAGCCAGCTCTATGCTGCTGAATGATCTGTTTTTTCAATTACTTACAAAAAAATATCTCTACCTGGTAAGCTACTGGATCAACGATGATAGCGAAGGCAAGGAAAGAAGCATGGAGCTCACCGACAAGGTTACTGCGTTCATACAGGAGGTTATGTACAATTCCATTGCCGATAAAGGATTCGACCTGATGAAATTTCTCCTTTCAAACACCAAATTAAACTGTTCCGGATCTTTCTGGGACAAGATATCATCTAAAATCGAGATACGATAAGCATGAGCGAAGATTTTCCATCTACAAAATTTGATCGCGGCAAAATATTTGCCAAGACCGGGTTAAAGCTGGGTGCCAACTATGCCAAGCGATATCTGAAAAAATCAGTAGGCAAGTCTGAAAGCAAAGACGATACGCGGAAATTTCATTCGGATAATGCCAAGCAGGTATTCAGCGAATTTACCAAGTTGCGCGGCACGGCCCTCAAAATAGCGCAATCACTGAGTATGGACCAAGGTATGCTGCCCGAGGAATTTGCCGATGTAATGAGTCAGGCTCAGTATAGCGTACCACCAATAAACAAAGCGCTGGCCCGCTCTATTATTAAAAAACAGCTGGGAGATTACCCGGAAAAGATATTTGACTCCTTCAGCAGCGATGCTATTGCTGCCGCGTCCATAGGGCAGGTTCACAAGGCCACTCTGAAAAATGGTAAAGAGGTAGCGGTCAAGATACAGTATCCAAATGTGCGGAATACCATAGAGTCGGATTTGAGTATTGCAAAAACATTGCTAAAACGCTTTATCAAGAAAGGGGCCGATCTCGACGAATACTTTGATGAGGTGAGAAAAACCCTGCTTGAAGAGACCGATTACATACAGGAAGGTGAATACATCGAACATTTTCACGAGCGATTTTCAGATGGCAAATATGTGACCCCTACCTGGATTAAGGAGCTCTCCACCCAAAGGGTACTTACCATGAGTTTTATAAAAGGTCGGCACCTCAAAGAGTTCTTGCAAGAGGATCCTTCACAGGATGCCCGAAATCACTTCGGTCAGCTGCTATGGGACTTTTTCCATGACCAGGTCGAGCAACGGAATTTCATCCATGCCGACACCCATCCAGGAAATTTTCTTTTCATGGAGGATGGCCAACTCGGCGTTATTGATTTCGGGTGCGTGAAAAAATTTCCCGAATCCTTCACCCGGAAATATATGCAGTTGCTGCCTACACACCTTGATCAGAATGAGGACGAAATTCGTAAACTCTATACAGAGCTGGGAATCATAAAACCTGATCCCGACGATCCCAAAAAAGAAGAGGAGTTTTTCAGATTCTGCAAAAATTACGGCAATACCTTTGCCAAGCCATACAGGGCTGATGAATTTGACTTCGGGGATCCTGAGTTTAAGAAAAAGATTAACAGTTTTGCCAAGCAGCCGCCCATTATGAATGAGCCTCGCGGCAACAAAAATTTCATTTACAGCACCAAGGTACACTTAGGGCTGTACAGCCTGCTCATGAAACTTGAAGCAACGGTAGATACCCGCAGGAGTAAAGAGATTACCCAAGAGGTACTGGCTAACATGGAAGCAGAATAAAAATGCATTAAAAATGCGGATTCAGTTTTAACTCTGAATCCGCATCATAGTATTAATTCTGTTATGAAGCCTTAATTATCCATGTTGTTCAGGTACCGATAGAAGTCGCTTTCCGTAGATAGAATAATGGAAGTCTGGTTGTCGAAGACATTCTGATACGCTTCCATGGAGCGAATAAAACTATAGAGCTGACGCGCCGAGCTCGATTGATCGTAGGCGTTAGCGTAAATATTGGCCGCTTCGGCATCAGCCCTACCCTTAATCTCCTGGGCTCTTCGAAAGGCTTCAGACTGAATGGACTTAAGCTCCCGCTCTTTTTCACCATTGATGCGCGCCGCTTCACCCTGACCTTCCGAACGGAACTTATCAGCAATACGATTTCGCTCACTTATCATCCTGTCATAAACGGTCTGTCTTACTTCCTCAACGTAGTTGATACGTTTGAATCTGAAATCAAGAATGGCAATTCCCAAATCGGAAGCACGCTGGTTAGCCAATTGCTGAATCTGCACCTGAATGGAGTCTCTTCCAACAGCAATAATTTCCAGTGTGTCTTCAATAACTTCAATCGTGGTTGCCTCGGTATTGGGGTCACGATTTGTGGAGCGAACCACTTCAACCAGATCGTGCGATGCAATAGCGTTTCGGGTCTCACCATCGAGAATATCATCCAGTCTCGACTGGGCACCTCGTTCATCGCGTAAACGTCGAAAGAACTGAAGCGGATCCGTTATCTGCCACCGAGCGTAGGTATCAACAAAAATAAACTTCTTATCTTTGGTCGGTACCTGGTTGCGGTCACCGTCCCATTCCAGATAGCGTTTGTCAAAATAATTGGCTGTCTGCATGAACGGTACCTTAAATTTCATTCCCGGTGTTGTCACGGCTTCACCAACCGGATCACCGAATTGCGTTATAATAACCTGCTCAGTTTCATCAACAACATAAAAGCCATCGAGTGCAACAAGAAGCAGAATACCAAGTACTACCAGTAATGTAATTCCTTTAAACTTATCCATGATTTAATCCTGCTTAGTTATTTGAATTATTATTCTGCTTAATCACTTTCGCACCATCCATCTGCATTTGCAGTAGGGGCAGTACGCTATTTCCGTTACCATCGGTGACAATTTTGTTACCGATTTTTGGCAATATATCTTCGAGGGTTTCCAGATAAATACGCTGCTTGGTAACCTCAGGTGCTTTCATGTATTCGCTGTATAGATCATTAAATCTGGAAGCATCCCCACGGGCGCGGTTCACACGGTCAAGTGCATAACCTTCTGCTTTCTGGATGGTTTCCTGTGCCTGTCCACTGGCCCGGGGAATTACCTTGTTGTATTCTGATTTCGCTTCGTTGATCAGAGTTTCCCGCTGCTGTTGTGCCTCGTTCACCGCATTGAAAGAAGGCTTAACCGGATTCGGAGGATTGATATCCTGCAGCACAACCTGCTCGATCTTTATTCCCGTTTCGTATTCCGTACAGAGTTCTTGTATCAGCATCTCAGCCTCCGCCGAAACTTCGGCACGTCCTACTGTCAAGACTTCATTTACCGTTCTATCACCAACAATCTGGCGCATCGCAGCTTCTGAAATATCTCTCAGTGTTTGCTCAGGGTTACGGATTTTAAACAGAAAATTAAATGGATCACTCACCCGGTATTGAACGACCCACTCTACATCAGCCAGGTTTAAATCACCGGTTAACATGAGTGACTCATCGGAAAATCCCGATTTGGTGTAGCTGGAGCGAACTCCTGCACTGGTGGTTCGGTAACCGAATTCCTGTTTCAATTGACGCTGCACCGGTACATAACGTACATCTTCCATGAATGGAAGCTTGAAGTTTAATCCCGGATTAGCAGTTCGTGTGAATTCCCCAAAACGGGTAATGATTCCCACCTCTTCCGGTTGAACCGTAAAAAAAGATGAAAAGGCCACAACCAAAACCAGAGCACCCAAAACGATATATCGCAGGTTATTACTTAGGTTTTTTAGCTGTGGCGGCACTTCCATGCCAGAAAAATTTGAATCAGCCATATTTTAATTATTAAAGGTTCACTGTTGGTTTTATTTAAAACTGTATCAATATTAAAAAATCTGAAAAGGTACCTTTATCCTGTCAATTACAAATAGAGGTTGCCTTAAACTTTCAGGCAAATGATAGTGGTATCGTCAGCCAATTGATAATCGCTGAACTTTTGGATCCTCCTCTTAATATCCAGGGCAATTTCATTGCTGGGTTTAGTATCAGTATCCAGCAATTCAACCATCTCCAGTAGCTCATCAAATCCAAAGCGGTTTCCTTCCGGATCTACTGCTTCGGGGAGCCCGTCAGAGTAAAGAAGTACAAAATCACCTTCTTCCAAATTCGTTTCAAGGGCATTGTAAGACACCTCACTTCTTAGACCCAAGGGGTACTTGGGGTCAGGAGTTTTCACAAACTGTGCTTTTCCCGCACGCTTTATTATCGGCAGGCAATGTCCGGCATTCGCAATGGATAAATTCTTTGATTCCAGCTGATACTGGGCAATAATACAAGTTATGAATGTCTGGGGATCTGTGCGTGTATAGAGGGTCGGTGCTACTTCTCGCAAAATTGCCTCGGGACGGTCACGGTGAAGTCTGGATAATAACAACCCGCTGGTAAACACTGCGTGCATAGCTGCTTTCATTGCCTTACCCGATACATCTACAATAGTCATTGTGAGTGCTTTGGGTTCGGCACTTCCGTTCCTTGTAACAACATAGTCAAAATAGTCACCACCTACTTCGAAAGAAGGCATGAAAAAACCATAGACATCCAGCCCTTCGATGGTCGGTGGTTGCAAGGGCATCAGTTTGAACTGGCTATCCCTGGCAATTTCAATCTCTTTTTCTACTCGTAGATGGTTTGCAATGCGTTCCTGGTATTCGGGTATGTAACCACTGACTTCAGCCACCGATCCCCCGTACCGGTAGGCGATGAAACCATATACCAACGGAACCAGAATTATGAAACCTTGAATCCAGGATATGTAAGCCACATCCAGACTCTCAGAACCCAGATAGGGTGTCGTTAATATGATTACAGTAAACAACCACCACCCGGTTGAAAAGGTAAAAATCCCTGCTTTCTCAAAACCGTAAATAATGACAGGTGCCATTAGCGTGAAAAGTATGATATCTATCCAGATCGGACCTTTGATTCCCACCGTTGAAGCAGAACCGGCAAAAAGGAATCCGAGCATAAATATTCCCGCAATGTATACCTGCCACCTGTTTTTAAGATTTTCCTGAAGCAACCCAATCGCTACACCTACATTTGCCAGAGCCACCAGCCACACATTGATCCAGGCATTCATATTCAAGGTCAAAAGTTTCGGCTGCATGCCGGCCTCTGCAAATCCAAACTGACTGTCGCTCTGGTAGTACACTGTACCATACAGGTAAAGAAAAAAAGCAAAGATACCGAGAAGTACTCCGCCCAGAGCATAACCTCTGATTAAGCTTTCACCGGTCTCCCTATAAAAAATCTTCTTGTGCCAGAATGCATCAATTATATTTAACTGGGGTTGTTTCTGAGAACGGGCAATAGCTTCCCAACCGATGTAAGCCAAAGCTCCGTACAAACCAAGAGCCGCACCAAAAAGCAGGTGGTTAAGCAAGACAATAGTGGTAGCAGTGTCGGTAACAAAAGGATCGACTGTATTGATAAAATAAATAATTCTCCAACCTGTCACGCCCAGTGTAATAGAGACCAGAATAAATAGGGCGCGTTTCCAGTCTACATGACCTTTATTGATATTCAGTATACCTGAAAAGAATACAATGAATATCAGAAAGCCTAAAGAAGCAAAAGATATGATCACCGATAAATTGCTTATTGAGGTACTTGTCAACTGCTGTACCTCGTATTTATCCATTGCTTTGAAAGTACGCACCGAAGCGCCGTATTTGATAGTGGTACCCTGCCGTGTATCTATCTCCTTAATCATGGGCTTAAGCTCCAAAATAAACTCATCAGGTCCGGCAACCGACGGATTTGATTTCACCCAATTGAATGTGAAAACTGTCGACTCATTATTTTCCGTATCAAATAGGTCCAGCTGCCGCCCACTGAAGCCAGGCTCACCGGATGATACCAGGGAATCCTGCACATCTACATTTCGAAGGGCATAATCGGAGAGGTCATAATCCAGAATATCCCTGAGCAAATGGTTTGCAATGGCAGAGAGTGAATCCCCGGACACGAAAGTTGGATTAGGATTGTCACGATGGGTGGTAATTCGCCTGACTTTGTTATTGTCGTCATACAAAATCTGCAGTCGGCCCGTTCGTTCAAAAATCTCATGACGGTCGAAAGCAATAAAATCGCTGTCTTCCAAAATAGCACCTATAGTAACATCCCAGCCGGTCAGATTCGTCCCATTCCTGTTTAATTGAGAGGGAGCAGGCAACTCATCACCCAATGAATCTTCCAGAACACTATAATAATTCAGGTGCTGCGTTCTGGTTGAAAGCATTTGGAGTGAATCTATGGAGAAACCCAGCTGATCTATCAACTCTACGGTTTTGCTCTCAATAGAAGAGCGACTATAGTCAATGGGTTCTCCCGCATTGATATCAATGGAAGGTCTTAAGACAAAAAATGCCGTAAGGCCCAATGCTCCAAGAAAAATCCAATATGAAAGTCGCTGCCCGATCAATGTTATTTTTAATGTATTTTGGTACTATAGAAAAATCCAGGGGTGCCCTGTTCTTCCGTTAAAAACGGGATACAATCACCTGTTTAATTTTGTAAAAATTTAACCAGATCTAAATATACCATGTTATACAAAACATGCCTACGCATTTCTATAGTCATTGTTACTTTATTTTTGACTGCAGAAGGTACGTTTGCACAGGATGCAGACACGCTTTCACGAGCAGAAATAAGCTCAACTACCTCTCAATTGCTGCTGAATCCCCGCCGCTCAGCGCATACTTTCATGCATTGGCAACAAGAGGGTCATAAACGTCCGGAACTCGTGATTCAAACCATGCAGCTTGCCGATGAGCAATCTGACGAGCAAAAGCTGGAGCTGGCTCAAAAGCTGAAGAAAGTACTGGATTCAAGGGGACTGCTTATTGAATATGATGAGATACCCAACGATCCCAACTACACCGATTCACTAAGCGGACTGCATCAATATATACTCTTTTCTTCGCTGCCTGAAGTATACCTGGTAAAGGATAATAATCAGTGGGTGTTTTCAAAAGCAACCATTCAGTCAATTCCTGAAATTTACAGCGATACCTTCTCTATCTTTGTAGATCTGGTTTTGGACCGGATCCCCGAGTCTCTTCATAATGAATGGCTGGGCATTCAAATATGGCAGTATATTGCCATATTTACCTGGATACTGCTTGGATTCATATTCAGATTATTATTTGAGTACATATTTAAAAACTATGTCCAGCGCATTACGGCCAAAACGAAGACCGGGTGGGATGACCGCTTGTTGCATGAGATTGAGAAACCGTTCAGTTTTCTGTTCATGATGGGTTTTTATTTGCTGACCTACACCAATCTGCAACTATCGGTTAATGTCAATTATTATCTTTCTCTGGCGCTTGAAATTGCCGTATCAGGAAGTTTTATCTGGTTGATTTATAACCTGGTAAATGTTCTTTCAGGTTATCTTTCTGAACTCACTTCCAAGACCGAAAGCCAGCTGGACGACCAGCTTGTTCCTCTGATCCGGAAAACGCTGAAAGTATTTGTGGTAATACTGGGTGTTATATTCGTATTACAGAACAACGGCATCAATGTAACCTCACTGCTTGCCGGTCTAGGTCTGGGTGGTCTTGCTTTTGCCCTTGCCGCACGTGACACTCTGGCCAATTTCTTTGGATCCATTACCATATTCATGGATAAGCCGTTTCAGGTAGGGGATCTGATTAAAACATCCAATGCAGAAGGAGTTGTCGAAGAGATTGGTTTTCGATCTACCAGGCTTCGAACCCTGTATAATTCGGTAATCAGCGTACCGAATTCCAATTTGGCCGTCACCGAAATTGATAATCTCGGGCTACGCGAATATCGTCGACTGAAAATGGTGCTTAACTTAACCTATAACACCACACCGCAGCAGATGGAGGCATTTGTAGAAGGAATCAAAGCTATAATCAGGGCAAATGAGCATATAAAGCAGGACAACTATGAGGTCCATTTTAATGAGTACGGTGCCCATTCACTTGACGTTTTGGTCTACCTCTTTTTCGACGTACCCGGCTGGAGTGAGGAACTTCAACAACGCCACAATTTCTTGCTTGAGATCTACCGGCTGGCTGATGAGGTGGGTGTAGAGTTTGCGTTCCCTACGCAGACACTGCATATCGACAGCGTATTCAGCGACGCACCCCGCAAGGTTGGCAAAGAGCGAACAGAAGATGAACTGGCCGGAACGGTCTATGCTTTTGGTCCGGATGGTGAACTGGCCAGGCCAGGAGGCATTACCCTGCATAAGGATGGTGAGGAGATTAATTTAAACAGCACAAAGTAATGGCTGATTAAAGTCTTAAAGTTGGTAGCCCGTGGAATTGGATTGGGATGGGCAAATAGCCACCACCTTATAGCGGTTGGTTAAGGTAATTTTGAATCAATAAAAAAGCCGATGGCCTTATGACCATCGGCTTTTATGAAAACCGGATTCCTGATTTAATCTTCTTTGGCTTCTTTTTGTTCTTCGTCGCCAAAAGCATCAAAGACCATCTTCAGATCAGAGGCAACTTCCTGTTTGGTGCGTCCTTCAATTCTGTGTCGTGGAATCATCGCCTTGATTTCTCCATCCTGAAAGTAGGCAAACGCCGGTGAAGAAGGTGGATATTCACTAAAATATTCACGGGCCCTTGCTGTAGCTTCCTTATCCTGACCTGCAAATACCGTTACCATGTGATCAGGCTTCTGCTCACTTTCATCGAGAGCAATTTTTACACCGGGACGTGCATTGCCGGCTGCACATCCACATACTGAGTTAATTACCATCAGCATTGTGCCCTCGTTATACTCTTTCATAGCACGATCAACATCTTCCGGTGTTTTCAGCTCTTCAACACCGAGATTGGTTAATTCTTCGCGCATCCAAGCTGTATCAGGTCCTACTCCGAATCCAAATTGCATAATATCGTGGTATCTTAATTCTGTATTAAATTGCCTTAAATATAAAGCATATTTGTGAAGCTTTGAAGTATAAAAAAGAGATGCCCGAAAGTGGGCACCTCTTTCTCTACTCACAATATTGAACAATGCTTACTTAGCATCATTGTAATATTCATTCACCTTATCCCAATTGACAAGGTTCCAGAAGTTATTGACATATTCTCCCCGCTTATTCTGGTAATGCAGATAATAAGCATGCTCCCAGACATCTACACCAAGGATGGGCGTTAAGCCGTTCATCAGGGGACTATTTTGGTTAGGAGTAGAAAGAACTTCTAAAGAACCGTCTTTCTTGACACATAACCAGCCCCATCCTGAGCCGAACTGCCCGGTGGCTGCATTATTAAACTGCTCCTTGAAGGAATCAAAACTATTGAATTCTTCATCAATAGCATCGGCTATGTCACCGGTAGGTTCACCGCCGCCATTTGGAGATAGAATGGTCCAAAAGAGCTTGTGATTGGCATAACCTCCACCATTATTAATCACCGCTTGTTTAATGTCTTCGGGTACCTCATTAATTCGCTGCAGCACCTCTTCAATAGCAAGATCGGCAAAGTCATGACCTTCAAGCGCGGCGTTAACCTTATCCGTGTATCCCTGGTGATGCTTGGTATGATGAATTTTCATCGTTCGTTCATCGATATAAGGTTCCAATGCATCGTAGTCATAAGGTAGACTTGGTAATTTGTAAGCCATAATAATTTTTAAATTTTCGTTTTAGGATTTACTAAATAATATCTGACAGCAAAGTGCTAGCAATAGGTAATATTTTTTACTGCTAATAAAAAAATCAAATGTAATACGATATTCGTTCCAATAAACGGGGTTACATCTGTTAACAAAACGACAAATCATTAGACAAGAAATCGTTGTTAATTTATCCTATTTTAAAGTACGTTCAGTTGTTTTGTTAAATCCAGTTTTACTTATCACTTCATTATGTCTCGAGATTACGATGTAATTATTATCGGCAGCGGACCGGCCGGGTTCTCATGCGCCATGCAAAGTTCAAAGTTTGACAAAAGAGCCCTGGTTGTGGAGTCACATGAAAAATACCTTGGGGGCACCTGGATTAATACCGGTACGGTACCAAGTAAAGCACTACGTGAGGCGGCCAAAACAATTTTAGACTTCAACTCCCAATTCAACAAGGAAGATACTCAGAAGCCTTATGACCGGTTTAAGATGGAGGATCTTCTTCAATACAAAGATGAAATACTGGAGAAAGAAAATCTTCGGGCCAAGAACGACCTCATTAAAAATGAGGTGGATGTGGTTAGGGGTTTCGGCAAAATTGTTGACGAAAATACGGTTGAAGTGGAAACACATATCGGTACCAAACAGACCTACACCGCAAAATATATTCTTATCTGTACAGGGAGTAGCCCTGTAAATCCGGACAAGTTTGAAATCGATAATGATAAAATTCTGGATTACAAATCAATACTCAACCTGACGCACATTCCGCGCAGGCTGGTTATTATCGGTACGGGGGTCAATGCGTTGGAATACGCCACCACTTTTTCAGCTCTTGGTACACGTATTACCATCATTGGAGAAAGAGAGGAATTTTTAACCTTTCTCGATCATGAAGTTAAGGAACACCTCCATAAGATTCTTGCCGAAAAAAACATACGGATTCATCCCGGTGTTACGGTAGAAGATGTTAATTTCAATCCTTTGAACACTACAACAGAGGTACGCTTCCGTAACAAGAAAGGCGATAAACGACTTCAGGTCATAGAAACTGAACATGTACTATACCTTGAGGGACGAAAACCCAATACCGATAAAATCGGACTGGAAAAAGTCGGTATTGAAACCGATGAGCGTGGCTTCATTCATGTCAACGACAGCTACAAGACGGAAGTCGATACAGTCTATGCTGCCGGTGATGTAGTCGGGTTTCCCCGGTTGGCTTCGGCATCTTTTTCCCAGGGAAGACTTGCCGCCTGCAGTATGTTCGGTATACCCGCACTGGAAACACCCGATCAGATACCCTATGGCATCTATACGATCCCGGAGATATCAAATATCGGGATTAATGAAAGGGATGCCCGTGAAAAGGGTCTCGATGTAACGGTCGGCAGAGCATATTTCAAGAATAATGCAAAAGCCGACATGACCAATCAGGATGAAGGGCTCTTAAAACTGGTATTCGACACTGAAACGCTGAAGCTTTTGGGAGTACACATAATCGGCGAACAGGCCAGTAACCTCATCCACCTGGGGCAGGCTGTTATCTCTTACGGCGGGGATGTTCGATACTTTATTCAACATGTCATGAATTATCCCACCCTGAGTGAAGCTTACAAAATTGCAGCATTCAATGGCGTCAACCGGGTCTATAAAGCAGGTGTGAAGTACAAGAATATACTGGAGAATAACAATTCCGGATAAGCCGAAGCCGATACCCGTAACCGGTTATTTGTTACTTATGGAGTCTATACGTAATGAATTGCCATAGTCAGACCTTCTGAATCCTCAGGAGGATTTTCAGGCAGTGTTTTCAACTCATCATCAAGAGATCGTTTCGCAAAAAGAGCAAGCACCATGGCATCCACAATATCATCTTCGTCCACCTGATTTCTGCGATACTCTTCCTTGATGTCACGGAAGAAATCATCGGCAAATTTGCTTTGGTCCTTCAACAATCCCAGGCGGTGACGAAGACCTTTCTTGGTAGCTTTTTTCTGTAGAATGGAACTCCCCCCGTTCAGGATCTGGAACAACAGCTCGGGGTGACTTTCATATACTTTTTCCTCGAATTCTTCATTGTTCGTCAAAAGGCTGTCAACCGTTCTAATATTCGGGGTGATGTTCCAAGCTTGTATGGAAATCTTCTTTCCCGTGATCTCATAGCTGGTCATTGAAGCTTCAGCATACGTTGGAGCGTGAAGCGCAGGCCGCAAGGGTGGATTAAAAACACTGGCTTTATAGTCAGGTCCAAGACGCTCCCGGAGTAGTTCATCACATTCCCTAACGTACTTTTCATCCTCTAGACCAATAGGTACATCTATAAAGATACGATCATAATCTTCGAAAAATTTTTCCAATTCATTATCTGATTCCAGCAGCCAGTAACCCGCATTCCCTTCGTCCAGGCTGATAGCAATCCATCCCGCCCGGCAACCGTCTAATCCTAAAGTTTTCAAATATATTCCTTTATTCTTTTTCGATGTTATTTTTCAGTTTGATATGAAGTTCATCCAGCTGATTTTGATCCACATAATCCGGACTATTATCCATCAGGCTTTGCGCTTTCTGATTTTTTGGAAACGCGATGACATCCCTCAGGCTCTTACCTCCTGCAAGTATCATAATGATGCGATCCACTCCTAAAGCAATGCCGCCGTGTGGAGGAGCTCCATACTTAAATGCTTCTAAAAGAAAACCGAATCGGTCTTCGGCCTCCTCTTTTCCAATGCCTAATAACTTAAACATACGCTGCTGAAGTTCCCGCTCGTGGATTCTTATGGAACCTCCACCTATCTCATAACCATTCAGCACAAGATCGTAACCGCGGGAACGCACGGAAGCCGGGTCCTCATCCATTTTATCAAGGTCTTCCCTGACCGGCGCAGTGAAAGGGTGGTGCATAGCGTAGTATCTCTGGTCTTCCTTGCTCCATTCCACAAGGGGAAAATCAGTTACCCACAGAAATTCAAAAGCGTCTTCATCAATCATATTGTGCTCTTTGCCCATCATGAGTCTCATCGTGCCCATCTGTTTATACACATCAGGCTTTGGACCCGCCAGGATAAGAACCAGATCGTTCATCTCTGCCCCGGCTTTTTCAAGCATCGCCTTTATGGTATCCTCCTTGAGGAATTTCTCAACATTACACTTAATCCCTTCCTCTTCATTCTGTTTGATATAGATCATGCCGGCCGCACCGGTTTCTTTCTTAACACGCTCTTCCAGACGATCAATCGCACCTCGACCTATAGTGCCCTGTCCCGGTACCTTAATTCCTAATACGCCTCCACCCTTCTTTACAGTGCTTGAAAAGATTTTGAATTCCGAATTTTCAACCAGATCCGAAAAGTCAGAAATTTTCATCTCGAAACGGGTATCCGGCTTGTCGGTACCATAAGTTTTCATGGCCTCATCATAAGTCATGCGCTTGAAAGGAGTATTTGGAACAACATCCATTACATCCTTCAGCAATTGTTGCATCATGCCTTCTGTTGAAGCGATAACATCATCCTCATCCACAAACGACATCTCAACGTCCACCTGGGTAAATTCAGGCTGTCGGTCGGCTCTTAAATCCTCATCCCGAAAACACTTTACAATCTGGAAATAGCGATCAAAACCGGAAACCATCAGCAGCTGCTTATAGGTCTGCGGACTTTGAGGTAAGGCGAAAAACTTACCCGGATTTACCCTGCTGGGAACCAGGTAATCGCGCGCGCCTTCGGGCGTACTCTTCATTAAAAAGGGTGTTTCCACCTCCGCAAAATCATGACCGTTATAATAATTGCGGATAGATTGATAGGCATTGGAGCGCAGCATCATATTATTCTGGATATCGGATCTTCGAAGGTCAAGATAGCGGTACTTTAATCGTATCTCTTCCCCTGTCGCGATATCATCCTTAATTTCAAAAGGAGTAGTTTCAGCACGTGAATAGATGACCAGTTCTTTAGCCGTCACCTCAATAGTACCCGTCTCAAGCTCCTCGTTAATATTTTCCTCACCTCGTCGGGTTACTTCTCCTTTCACTCCAATCACATACTCCGTGCGCAGTTCTTCAGCTTTTTCGTGCAGCTTTTCATCATCCTGCTTGAAGACTACCTGGGTAATACCATACCGATCCCTTAGGTCAATGAAAATAACACCGCCCAAATCTCTTCGCGATGACACCCATCCATTCAGTACTACTTCTTCACTTGTCTGTTCGTTTGAAAGTTCACCGCACGTATGCGTCCTTTTTAAGGTCATAAAATTCTTCTACACATTAAATTTCTTTGCCGGTACATTTTAAAAGCCTGAAAATAAGTATAATGAAGACCAATCGCTTCCCAATTTAGAACAATATGAGCCACGACACCCTTTTTCTGGTCAACGCCTGTTCAAGTTTTTTTATGGCCGGACTCATCTGGTTTGTTCAGGTGGTGCACTACCCTTCTTTTCTTGATGTTGAAGATTCCAATTTTGATCAATTCCATCAAAAGCATGTTATCAGAACGGGTTTTGTGGTAATTCCTCCGATGCTGGTTGAGCTGATCAGTTCGGCGGTACTTACTTTTTACTTCACACAACTTCCCCTGATTAATGGATTTGGTTTGGCATTGGTACTTGCAATCTGGCTGTCAACATTTCTGCTGCAGGCACCTACCCACAGCAGGCTTCAGAAAAATTATGACCTCGCGCTGATAGAGAAACTAATTCGAACAAACTGGATCAGAACCATGCTTTGGTCTCTAAAAGCCTTGCTTTCTTTCTATGGATGTTGTTACTTTTTACTGAGATAGGTTATTATGAGAATGCATTTCTCTATTTAATTTGATTTGTTTACTTTAAATTCATCACCTTCATCACTGAATGGTAAAAATAATCACTACAGGGTAAGATAAAAGGCTACCCATGGCTAAGATCAAAGTACTTATAGCTGATGATCACGAAATTCTTCGTTTTGGGATAAGTACGTTTCTCAATTCGGCTGAGAATATAGATGTGGTAGGAGAGGCATCTTCGGGTGATGAATGCATCGAACTGTTCAAAGAGAAAAATCCTGATGTATGCGTTCTCGACATAAGTATGCCCGGCAAAAATGGTATTGAGACGACGAAAGCAATTCGGGAAATCGATCCGAATGTGAAAGTTCTCATTCTGTCGATGCATATTGATAAAGCCATTCTCGACCAGGTACTTGAGGCCGGTATCAACGGATACCTGCTGAAGGATACCGAGAAGACAGAGCTGTTGCACGGAATAGAATCCATTGCCAAAGGACAACAGGTATTCAGCGACCCGATACAGAAACTGATTACCAAGTCTTACCTGAATGGAGGTCGTACTCCACATGACAGTATCACCAGCAGAGAGCTCGAAGTATTGCAGCTTATTGTGGAAGGATATTCAAGCAAACTGATTGCCGATAAGCTGAATATCAGTCCACGAACCGTTGATACCCATCGCGGCAACATTATGCAGAAACTAAATATACCCAATGCTGCAGGATTGGTTCGCTATGCCATGGAAAACGACCTTGTTTCCAAGACCTGATTTTCGATCTACGCAATTCTACTTAGACGAATTACCAATTTTTATCTATTGACGAGCAAGCCCCCAGCATGTACATTAGTAGTGCAAATGGGGTAATAGCCGTCTGTAGATGATATTTAGCAGCTCATCCTTGATTGGAGGGCTGCTAATTTTTTTTGTACCTACCTCGCAACATTCTCTTCTCTGAACTGCATTTCGTATAGCTGTTTGTACAAACCGCCTTTCGTCAATAACTCACTGTGACTTCCCTGCTGAACAATTTCTCCCTGTTCGATTACAATGATTCTGTCGGAATGCTGCACTGTTGAGAGGCGATGCGCGATTATGAACGTCGTTCTGTTTTGCATAAGTCTCTCGAGTGCTTCCTGAACCTGGGCTTCAGATTCTGAATCGAGTGATGATGTTGCTTCATCCAACAGCAGTATTCCGGGATCCTTCAGCAATGCCCGGGCGATGGCTAATCGCTGTCGCTGACCTCCGCTTAATTTTACCCCTTTCTCACCTACCTTAGCATCCAGCCCCTGCGGAATCTGCTCGATAAACTCCAGGGCGTTTGCATCGGCTGCCGCCCGCCTGATCTCATCATCAGCGGCATCCAGTTTGCCATATCTAATATTTTCCTTAATCGAAGTACCAAACAGGTGCACATCCTGCGGGACAATGGCGATATGTTCCCGCAATGATTTCTTCTTAATATGGCGGATATCATTACCGTCAATTAATATGTTGCCTTTTTGAGGGTCAAAAAATCTAGGAATCAGATTGATCAAGGTGGTCTTTCCCGCCCCGCTCGGACCCACCACTGCCACGGTCTCACCTGCAAGAATATCCAAACTGATATCCTTGAGTACCGGTCTCTCTTTTTCGTAAGCAAACCAAACCTTTCTGAACTCTACTCTTCCTTCTATCTGATCTATAGCAATAGCATCGGAAGAATCCTGAATTTCCGGTATTTCATCAAGCAGTTCAAAGATGCGATCGGATGCACCAACGGCGGAATTAATATCGGTGTAGAGCCTTGACATCTGGCTAATCGACCGGGATATCGAAAAGGCATAAAAGATAAATGCTACCAGGTCACCGGTTGTCAGCCTGCCTGCAAGTACCTCCAATCCGCCGTACCAAAATATGATAACCAATGTGGTCATGAACATTACACTGATTCCTGACCAAAAGAGACTGGTGAGTAAGATTTTCTTTCGTGAGGTCTGAAAAAGATTTTCAACCGATTCGGTATATCTGCCCACTTCATATACTTCCCTGGCAAAGGCCTTTACTATTCGGATGGCTCCCAGAGCATCCTCTGCTACAGCCGTAGAATCAGCAAGATCATCTTGTATATCTCTTGAGAGTTTTCTGATCTTGCCTCCAAAGTAGCGGGTAAGAAGCGTAACTACCGGAACGGTCAGAAATACGATGAGGCTGAGCCTCCAGTTGAGCATAATCATAAGGGCGATAGATCCCAGCAGGGAAAATGTCACCGTAATGGTTTGGGGCAGGGCATTCGTTAGTGCTGTGCGCACAGAACCCACATCATTGGTCAACCGGGAAGTTATCTCACCCAGTCGCTTATCGGAAAAATAACGAAAACCCAGCCGTTGGAGATGTTCATACAATCTCTTTCTGAGATCGGTGACAACACGCTCCCCAACCCACTCCAACCAATAGGTGCTCCCGAAGGAGAGAAAAGCCTGCCCGACGAAGAGACCGAATAAGATAAGGGCTATAAGATTTAATAAATCGGCATCGGCGCTTTGAAATACAGAATCGAGCAGTGCTTTTAAACCGAGAGGAACTGAAAGGCCGACTGCTGATGAGGCAACAGCCAGCACTGTTGCCACATAAAATTTGAGCCGGTAAGGCTTACTTAACCTGAATATTCTCCTGATTGCAAGCCAGAGCGTCTTTGCATCTGATTTTTGTGATGTGTTTTCCTGATTCAAGACATTGGTTTTAATTTACCATAGAAATGCAACAGTCCACTCTGATAAATGGTTTCAAAAAGAGTTCCATAAGTAATCCAACGCTATGACCTATCGGAGCGCAAAATGGCAAAACACTTCACATCTTTATATATACCCCACTTCTTGAAGCGATGTCTGTGCATCCCTTCATATTTCATCCCCAGTTTATTCAACACCCTTCCAGATGCTTCATTTCCGGTCATATGATGTGCTTCTACACGATTGAGTCCCAGCTTCTCGAAGGCAAACGCCAGAACTTCCCTGCTCGCTTCAGTAGCGTACCCTCTGCCCCAATACGACTTGCCTATCCAGTATCCGAGCTCTGCTGAATCGTGCTTTGGCTCCAGGCGAAGTCCAACTCCACCTGAAAGTTCCCCTGTGTTTTTGATGCACACAGCCCAAGCAATTTCATTCCCTTCCTCGAAATCCCTCTCCTTTTTTTCAAGCCAATCTTCTGCGTCCTGAAGGGTAAAAGGGTGTGCAATACTTAAGGTGGTAGCTGCAATATCCCGGTGCCCGCATAGTTCCTTTAAAGCTGTTTTATCGGATTTTCTAAAATCCCTCAGCAGTAAACGCTCTGTACACAATTCGGGAAATTTGTTCATAGTGTTTTAGAAAGAACAAAGGTTACACGGATTTTCTATTTACCTTTACTAGTTAATTCCACAGTGCCTATGTTCTGTTAATCATTTTCAGAAAAAGCCGAATCAAAAGCGGCTGAAGAAGGAGGAAAATCAATACTCTTCACATATGCACATGACTCCTCTGCACCGAATTCGCGGTCCATACCACTGTCTTCCCATTCTACAGACAGCGGACCTGAATATTCAATACGATTCAACGACCGAATGACGCGTTCAAAATCAATATTCCCTCGACCGACGGAGACAAAATCCCAGAATCGATCCTTATGGCCGAAGTCGAGATGACCTCCAAACACACCGGACCTGCGGGACTCATCCGACCACCATACATCCTTCATGTGGGCATGATAAATACGATCACCGAATTCTTCTATGAACGCAATATAATCCACTCCCTGGTAACCCATATGGCTTGGGTCGTAGTTAAAGCCGAAAGCTTCCCTGCCGTCCAGCACTTCAACGGCTCTCTCGGCAGTTGAAATGTCGAAGGCTATTTCGGTAGGATGGACTTCCAAGCCGAATCGAATTCCCTCATCATCAAAAACATCCAGAATAGGATTCCAGCGAGATGCAAAATCCTGAAATCCCTCCATAACAGTTTCCGGTTTATTGGGCGGGAAAGAATACAGCTTAGACCATATGGAACTGCCTGTAAAACCGTTCACAACTTTCACACCCAGCTTGGCAGCTGCCCTTGCCGTATCCTGCATCTCCTTTGCTGCCCGTTTACGCACACCCTCAGCATCACCGTCACCCCAAACGTGCTTCGGAAGGATATCTTTATGACGCTCATCGATCAGATCGCATACTGCCTGACCTACAAGGTGGTTACTGACAGCCCAGACTTCCAATCCATGTTCGGCAAGGATCTCTTTTCTTCCCTCACAGTAGCCATCATCCTTGAGGGCTTTCTGTACATTGAAGTGGTCACCCCAGCAGGCAAGTTCAAGTCCATCATAGCCCCACGAAGCAGCTTTTTTTGCGATTGTTTCCAGTGAAAGGTCGGCCCACTGACCGGTAAAGAGAGTAACGGGACGTGCCATAAATCAAGAATTTTTGTTGTTGAATTTCTGAATGAGTTGAATGCTTTATTCTCGTTTATTTGCAGGTAAATGTCAAAGGGTGAAATTGGGCAAATGGCAGAAGGGAGAAGGAAAATACTAGTTACAAAAAAACTTTGTGCAACTCCGTAATACTCTGAGTAGCTCTGTGGAATAGCATTTGATAACTATATGTCAAAAGCTATACCACTGAGTAACACAAAGAAGCGCAGAGGGACACAAAGAAAAGTTAGGAAAAGTAGCGTGGGAGGGAGTCGAACCCTCGGCCTCCGGGTTATGAATCCGACGCTCTTACCACCTGAGCTACCACGCCATCAACTCGAAAGGAAGCCAAATATAAAACTTTTCTGACAAAACATTAAGCAATTTTTTATATCAATTAAGACCCTTACTTGCCTTTGTGTCTAAGTGGTATTATTCACTTAAACTTCTTTTTTGAGGCTCTTCATTTTCGCCTTATTTTTAGCTATTCGATAAATCCAATTCATATTTTAAAGCGCACATCATTTTCCCATGGCAAAAAAGATTACCGATCGTTCAGAAGATTATTCTCAATGGTACCAGGATGTAATTCGCGAGGCAAAACTGGCGGATCATTCTCCGGTACGAGGCTGCATGGTAATCCGTCCGAATGGCTATGCTCTCTGGGAAAACATGAAAGAGGCCCTTGACGGAATGTTCAAGGAAACCGGCCACGAAAATGCCTATTTCCCCCTGTTCATTCCGAAATCCTTTTTATCCAAGGAGGCCCAGCACGTGGAAGGCTTCGCTAAGGAGTGTGCGGTTGTGACACACAGCCGACTAAAAAGCGTCGATGATGGTGTCGAAGTCGATCCCGATTCACGTCTAGAAGAGGAATTGATTGTACGTCCGACTTCCGAGACTATTATCTGGGATGCCTACCGAAACTGGATCCAGTCGTATCGCGACCTGCCCATCTTGATCAACCAGTGGGCCAACGTCGTTCGCTGGGAGATGAGAACCCGGCTCTTTCTGAGAACCATGGAGTTCTTATGGCAGGAAGGGCATACGGCTCATGCTACCAAGGAAGAGGCCGTTGAGGAGACCGAACGCATGCTGGAAGTGTACCGCACCTTTGCGGAAGAGTATATGGCCATGCCCGTTAAGACCGGGGTTAAAACAGAATCGGAACGCTTCGCCGGAGCCGTGGAGACCTACTGTATAGAAACTTTGCTACAAGACAATAAGGCCCTGCAGGCAGGAACTTCCCATTTCCTTGGCCAGAACTTTGCCAAAGCTTTTGATGTAAAATTCCAGAGCTCGGAAGGTTCGCACGAATATGTCTGGGCAACTAGCTGGGGTGTTTCCACTCGGCTGGTAGGAGGATTAATCATGACGCACTCCGATGATCAAGGTCTGGTTATCCCTCCCCGACTGGCTCCTACACAGGTGGTCATTGTTCCTATCTGGAAGAGCGACGAACAACAGGAAAATGTACTCGAATACTGCGATACTATTATAGAAGAGCTCAAAGAGTTGGACATTCGGGTAAAACTCGATGACCGTGAGAACTACAATCCGGGCTGGAAATTTGCCGAACACGAAGCATCCGGTATTCCCCTGCGCATTGCCGTTGGCCCCAGGGATCTTGAAAATCATAATGTGGAATTGGCTCGAAGGGATACGCTGGAGAAAAACATTGTGGACCGGGATGGACTCGGTGAACGCATCGAAAAGACGCTGAAACAGATCCAGATAGATCTGTATGATTCGGCCAAGAAGCGGATTGATGAAAATACGCATACGGTTGACAGCTATGAAGAGTTCAAAGAGGTTATCGATGAGAAAGGTGGGTTCATCTATGCACACTGGGACGGAAGTTCTGAAACCGAGGAGAAGATCAAGGATGAAACCAAAGCCACCATCCGTTGCATCCCACTCAATGAAGGGGAAGAAGGCAAATGTATGGTAACCGGTAAGCCTTCCAGGCAGAAAGTGCTCTTTGCACGTTCTTATTGATATTATCTCTTAGTCTAAATCCATATGGAACAGTCTCATATTCATTCTAAACCGGCAGTTAATACGGAAAAGAATGTATATGATACTTTTGCCCGGATCATATCCGATATTGCCAACCCCCTGTTGATACCCGTCTGGGTCGTCCTTGCAACTGGTTTAATCATGGATATCCCGTCTCTCCGATTGGGTTTGATTACAGTAAGCGCCGGTATATTTTTTACGCTCATTCCATTTGGAGTTGTCATGTATCAACTTAAAAATGGGAAAATAGGGAGCCTGGACGTTCCGGATAGAAAAAACAGGAGCCGCCTTTTCGTCTATTCAATCATGAGCACTACCGTTGGCAGTCTCCTTATTTTTCTACTAAGCTTTTCAAACTATCAATTCCTTGCTACTGTCTCAGTTGTATTCCTGTTGAATCCAATCATTGCCTATTTCTTAAACCTGGTTTACAAAATCAGTATTCATACTGCGGCTGTATCAACCGCCGGAATATTATTCATTATGCTTCAGGGATCGGTAGCCGGTATTGGTATTCCGGTCCTTGGTTTCTCATTATTTATGCTTTTGGTACTTTTACCCTTGATGTTCTGGGCTCGTTATCGACTGGGCATACATACCATACCTGAACTGGTATGGGGAAGCACTGCCGGAATAGTTCTCACGCTGGTTATATCAGGTGTAATGCAAACGATTTTGTAACTATGAGTTCATTGATCGCTCCCCACTCTTTTTACATATCCACCTCACAAGAGAGTCAGGATATTGATGCCCGAACCATTCAGGAATTCGGCATTGAAAGCTTCACCCTTATGGAAGTTGCAGGATACAGTGCCTTTCGTGACCTGATTCAGAGACTTCAACCTAAGTCTCACGGACTGTTTTTTTGCGGGAAAGGAAATAATGCAGGGGACGCACTTGTTGTAGCAAGGTACCTGTTACAGCATGGATTTGATATAACCGCTGTTTTTATAAGCGGAACAGATGATCTCTCCGAAGACACCCGAAAGAATTTTCAGTTGCTAAAGCGTATTAAGGAAGCCAACTCCTCCATAGGTTCCCTTACAATTATCTCTTCGTGGAATGAATTTGATCTGCATACTGAGGCAGATTTCGTTATAGACGGTATGCTCGGAACCGGTCTGGATTCTGAAGTACGAGGCGATTATAACAAAGCTATCACTTGGTCGAACAAAGAAGAACTTCCGGTATATGCTATGGATATTCCGACCGGGCTTCATGGTGATACCGGAAAAGTGATGGGGAATGCCATTTCGGCCGACCTGACCTACAGCTTTGGAACGCTTAAACAGGGATTGTATCTCAATGATGGGCCGGGAAAAGCCGGCGAAGTGATATACTGCGAGCTACCATTCCCCAACCATCTAAAAGATATCTGTTCGGCTTACCTGCTGGATGATCAATATGTTCTGGCAGAACCGGACCGGTCACCCCGTCATAAATACGAAGCAGGTGTATTATATGTAGTGGCCGGATCTGAAGGTCTGACGGGAGCGGCCATGCTGGCGGCTCAAAGTGCATGGGCCGAGGGAATAGGGGCAGTTATTTTGGTTTGCCCGCATGGGAATTTACCGATCTATGAAAAAGCCCTCCCGCAAATCATCAAAAAACCTATAGGAGAAAGAGACGATTATTTTTTCAAAGAGGAACACACTGAAGAAGTGATAGCAACCATCAGTGAAAAGAAAGGGAAAGTACTGATAGGTCCGGGATTGGGACGTAACGACAGTACTATAGGATTTGTGCAACAGCTTCTGGAAACCAATGAGGGCGACATGCTTCTCGATGCCGACGGACTCTGGTGCCTCGCGCAGCTTAAGGAATGGAATAAACCCAAAGCTTCTACCTGGATACTGACCCCGCATCCGGGAGAACTCTCCAATTTACTCGGCAGAAGCATAGAAGATGATCATGACCGCCTGGAATCAGTAAAAACGTTGAGTACCGAAAAGAATGTCAATATCTTATCTAAAGGTTACCCGGTAATTTTGGGAACTCCGGAAGCTAAAGCCTATTTAACCTCCTACGATACCCGCAAATTTTCCAGGGCCGGATTTGGCGATGTGCTGGCAGGTAAAATTGGTGCCTTCTGGTCACGAGATAACAGTGCTGCTAAAAGTTCGGCTTTGGCATTATTGAAAGGAAAGCATATACTTGAAAACCTTTTAAAAGCAGATTCATCTCGTATTGTGGAGCCTAAAGACTTTATATGAAAGAATCACCGATCGACTATTTCTTGAGGAGTAAATACCTGATCCCGGGTCTTTTTATTCTTGTTACTTTAATCATGCTCTTTCTTACCCTGGTGCCAATGGGTACGCTGGGGTCCAGTGCTATTTGGGGATATGATAAACTCGGCCACTTTCTACTTTTTGCATCCTGGACTTTTTTACTGGGCGCCTTTCTCTATGTGAGAAACTCCAATAAACTAAATCTGTTCACCATCTTTTTTATCGGGGTTACCTTCGGAATATTAATAGAAGTCTTCCAGTACATGCTACCCTTTCAAAGAAGCGCCGAATTTTTTGACGTCGCATTCGACAGCCTGGGAGCCCTGGCAGGAGTTTTAAGCTTAAAAAAAATACTTCCCGACTCCGATGATTAGAAGCTCTCTTAGGACCCTTCAATTAAGACCGGTATTTCGAACACGATTCGCAGATATGGGGCACTAACCGCTCATACACGCTTACAAGTAATAAAAGGTACATCTCCTGCGTTATACTATCTCAATAATATTTGCACCCCATTTATAAATTGATAAATTGGATAGCATATTTTGAGCTAAAATGAAATTAGCAAGTAGCCGATAAGCAGAATGAACAACAGAAAAAAATCAACGGCTGATCTCAAAAAGTACTACACGGTCTTTTTGGAGCTGGGGTTGATCGCTGCACTTCTGATTTTTATAGCAGCAGCAAAGGTCAATTTGCAGACGGAGAAATCGGATGTAGACCTAACCAGTGAACAGGAAGTAGTAGAAATGGAAGAGATTGTCCAAACCAAACAGATTGAGAAACCTCCGCCCCCTCCGCGTCCACCGGTACCTGTTGAGGTACCCAATGACGAAGTAATTGAGGATCAGGTTATCAATATTGACGCTGAATTAACTTTTGATAATCCTCTTGAATTACCCCCGCCTCCTAAGGGCGATGACGATGGTGATGAAGATTTCTTCGTAGTAGTGGAAAATATGCCTGAGCTGATTGGTGGTTTGGCAGCACTTCAGAAAAATATCCGTTATCCCGAAATGGCCCGAAAAGCGGGTATTGAAGGACGGGTAATCGTACAGTTTATTGTCAATGAGCAGGGTGAAGTTGAAAACCCACGAGTGATACGGGGCATCGGCGGTGGCTGTGATGAGGAAGCCCTCCGGGCGGTGAGCAATGCCCTCTTTAAACCGGGACGTCAGCGCGGTAATCCCGTGAGGGTTCAATACAGCTTGCCGGTAATTTTTAAATTGCAAAACTAGACGGAATATATTTCCTTAAATAAGTAAGGAATCACGCCTGTTTAAGCATTGTTTTACAAATGAAATATGTACCAGACTATATATTTTATTATAATTGGGCTGATTTAATTTAAAAGATCTCCTTTAAACCCAGTAAAGAGGATATATGAAGAGTAACCGAAAGAAACCTAAAGCAGATTTAAGAAAGTACTACACAGTCTTTCTTGAGCTGGGCATGGTCGTGGTTCTGATCATTTTCATCGTAGCGATGAAAGTTGATTTGAGAACGGAAGCCGAAAATGCCGATCTCACGGAAGAACAGGCAGTAGTAGAGATGGAGGAAATTCAACGAACCGAGCAGCAGGAAAAGCCACCACCCCCTCCTCGTCCGCAGGTACCGGTAGAAGTGCCTAATGACGAGATTGTGGAAGATCAAGAGATTAATCTCGATGCCGAGATTAACCTCGACGAACCTCTCGATATGCCTCCTCCCCCCGAGGAAGAGGAAGAAGAGGAAGACTTCTTTGTGGTTGTTGAAAATATGCCTGAGCTCATCGGCGGAATGCGGGAATTGCAGGGATGTGTAAATTATCCTGAGATGGCCCGGAAAGCCGGTATTGAAGGCCGTGTCATTGTTCAGTTCGTTGTGAACACCGAAGGTAATGTGGAAGACCCCCGTGTCATCCGCGGAATAGGCGGTGGTGCTGATGATGAAGCCCTGCGCTGTGTACGTCAGGCGAAATTCAAGCCCGGACGTCAACGCGGCCAACCGGTTCGCGTGCAGTACAGCCTTCCCGTTATATTTAAGCTGCAGAACTAAAACGCAGCAGCAAATAAAATTTTTTAAAAGGGTATGAGTAACATCATACCCTTTTTTGTTTAGTCTTACCCTCCTCCGTTGAAGCCTGATTAAGGGTATCACAGTTGCATATCCTAAGATGATATAACCGGTCTAATCTGTACAACCAGCATAGCAACGCTATAACCTATACTTTAATCCCCTATACCGGTTTAAATAAGTAATTATTTTTTTTATAATTGGAAATACTATCTCAATAGTATTATTTCGAACCTATAAGCGGGATGATTATGAAGAATACACGAAAGAAACCGAAAGCAGATCTTAGAAAATACTATACCCTCTTTCTTGAGCTTGGATTGGTTGTAGTTCTGATTATCTTCATTGCTGCTATGAAGGTGGACCTTAGAACTGAAGCCGAAAATGCCGATCTCACGGAAGAACAGGAAGTAGTAGAAATGGAAGAAATACAACGAACCGAACAGCAGGAGAAGCCGCCGCCCCCTCCTCGTCC
Organism: Halalkalibaculum roseum; assembly: GCF_011059145.1. Lineage (NCBI taxonomy): Bacteria > Pseudomonadati > Balneolota > Balneolia > Balneolales > Balneolaceae > Halalkalibaculum > Halalkalibaculum roseum. Next base: position 772,616 of record NZ_JAALLT010000003.1, read on the forward strand.
TCAGGTACCGGTAGAAGTGCCTAATGATGAGATTTTAGAAGACCAGGAGATTAATCTAGATGCAGAAATCAACCTTGACGAGCCTCTCGATATGCCTCCTCCCCCCGAGGAAGAGGAAGAAGAGGAAGACTTCTTTTTGGTCGTTGAAAACATGCCCGAATTGATTGGGGGTATGAAAAAATTGCAGGGATGTGTAAACTATCCTGAGATGGCCCGGAAAGCCGGTATTGAGGGACAGGTTTACGTACAGTTTGTAGTAAANTTGGTCGTTGAAAACATGCCCGAATTGATTGGGGGTATGAAAAAATTGCAGGGATGTGTAAACTATCCTGAGATGGCCCGGAAAGCCGGTATTGAGGGACAGGTTTACGTACAGTTTGTAGTAAACAAAGAGGGTAATGTCGAGGACCCCCGCGTGACTCGTGGAATAGGAGGCGGTGCTGATGATGAAGCACTTCGCTGCGTAAAACAATCGAAATTTAAGCCCGGGCGTCAGCGAGGCCAGCCTGTTCGTGTTCAGTACAGTCTGCCGGTTATTTTCAAGCTGCAGAACTGATCAGCTCGTCCGCATTTTTCAGCAAGAAAGGGTATGGTATTCGCCATACCCTTTCTAGTTTTATATCCTACCTACACTTCAATGCTTAAGTAGGGCTAACCTCTTTCTTATTGCTTTGAAATATTCTCCTAAATGGTAAGAAGTATATTAATACAGCTCCCAAGCCTGTTTACCATCCGGAAAGCCGGTTTATTTAAGTGATTATTTTTACTATAATTAGATGTTATATAATTATAGTACTCTTTCGAACTCTTTAAGGGGATGATTATGAAGAATACACGAAAGAAACCGAAAGCAGATCTAAGAAAATACTACACCGTGTTTCTCGAGCTGGGCATGGTTGTAGTTCTGATCATCTTCATCGTAGCAATGAAGGTGGATTTCAGAACAGAAGCCGAAAACACCGACCTCACGGAAGAACAGGAAGTAGTAGAGATGGGGGAAATTCAACGAACCGAACAGCAGGAAAAACCGCCACCCCCTCCTCGTCCACAGGTACCGGTAGAAGTACCTAATGACGAAATTGTGGAAGACCAGGAAATTAATCTTGACGCCGAGATTAATCTTGATGAACCTCTTGATATGCCTCCTCCCCCCGAGGAAGAGGAAGAAGAGGAAGACTTCTTTGTGGTCGTTGAAAATATGCCTGAACTCATCGGCGGTATGAAAAAGCTACAGGGTTGCGTCAACTATCCTGAAATGGCTCGAAAGGCCGGCATTGAAGGTAAGGTAATTGTGCAGTTCGTAGTAAACGCTGAGGGAAATGTTGAAGATCCCCGTGTCATCCGTGGTATCGGAGGCGGTGCGGACGAAGAAGCCTTGCGATGCGTAAAACAGTCAAAGTTCAAACCCGGGCGTCAGCGCGGTCAGCCTGTTCGAGTGCAATACAGCCTGCCGGTGGTCTTCAGACTACAGAATTAGCATACAAATTTTCTAAAAATAGAATAATGGACATGGCCTGAGGTCATGTCCATTATTTTTTATACCCATTTCAAAGATCTATTCAGATAGGCGATACAAAGAAAACATTGAACCGGTAGACCAATCAATGTTTTGAGGATGCAGTCTTTTGGTGTGGAGCTTATTTCGATTGCTTCGCTATGATATTACAACCGGAAAAGAGAGGCATTATTTATGAAAACGAAATCACATCAATTTTTCAGTTTCATACCATCTCAGGAAATCTTCTATGACATTCACCAGATTTTCATACCCGACCCGCTGCATTGCTAACTTGGCAGGCACCCATTCAAGCTTCTCAATGCCTTCTCTTTCTTCGGGCTCCAGTTGCTGGTCGGGATTCTGCAGATTCATGGCATACCAGTGAGTGGTTTTTCCTATTTCTTCATCATCTTCCTTATACTCATGATAGGTATCACATAGCTGTCCCTCGATCTCAGGGACCGTGCTCCCGATTTCCTCTGAGACCTCCCGACGCGCACAATCTCTTACGCTCTCTCCCGGTTCCAGCTTACCCTTTGGCAGATCCCAAACGCCCCTCCTAAACATCAATAATATTTCCGGGTCTGAATCTTTTTGGGAATTCCGGTAGAGCACTCCTCCCGCAGCCGTCACTTCTATCATAGCTTTTTATAACTCAATTATGGTTAGCTACTCTTCTTCCTTGTCGGACTCAAGAGGTTCATCGCCTTTTTTCTTTTCTTCGGCATAATTCAGACGCAGGTTATTCAGTGTCTGTTCCAGGTAGTTTTTAAGTTCTTTGGGAAGATTGCCCTTGGTGAATTTCTGCAACATTACAAGAGTATCAATAGCAAATTTTGCTGACTTCAATTCACGCTCTACCTTATCGGTGTTGGGATTTTTAATTTTTCCCATACCCATCATTGCTATCTGTTGGTGCTGCTGTATCAGCATCATAAATAATAGCTGTTCCTGCTGATCACCGGAGAGCTTGTCCCCGTTAAAATTCATTGGATCCATAGAATATTATTTAGATTAGAATTCGATCTTAAAATAACACCTTTAGCACTAAATATTAAGATTACCATGCTTTGCTTTTTCCTGAAAATCTTCTTTAATAATTGCGCATCTAAACTTACTTTAAGTGCCTGATAAATAAACCTTTTTTCTAAAGCATACTTTGATATATGGCGATCATTCATCCGTTTAAAGCATGGAGACCAACCCCTGATAATGTCAGGGAAGTTGCCTGTGTTCCATATGATGTTATCAGTTCAGAAGAAGCACGCAAACTCGCGGCGGGTAAGCCGAACAGTTTCCTGCATGTCATTCGTCCTGAAATCGATTTACCAAAGAATATCGATTTCAATGATGACCGTGTGTATCACAAAGGTGCTGAGAACCTGAAGCGTTTTATATCTAAAAACATACTGCAGCAGGAAAATGAACGAGCTGTCTATATTTATAGGCTTATCATGAATGGGCGTTCGCAAACCGGAGTTTTTACCTGCGTATCGGTAGAAGATTATGACAATGAAGTAATATTGAAGCATGAACTCACCCGTCCGGTTAAAGAAGACGATAGAACCCGGCACATTCTCACGCAATCGGCGCATGCCGAGCCTGTGATGATGACCTATAAGGATGAGCAATCCATAGATGATATGGTCGAAGATACCATGGAAAAACGGGAACCCATTTTTGATTTCAAAGCGGAAGACGGTGTGCAGCATACCGTTTGGAAATCTACAAATTCCGATGACCTGGCCAGGGCATTTCAACAGGTTGAACACCTCTACATTGCTGACGGTCATCACCGCTGTAAAAGTGCATCTCGCGCTGCAGAGGAAAAGAAAGAGCAGAATAAGAATCATACCGGTAGTGAAGAGTACAACTTCTTCCCTGCCGTACTGTTCCCCATGTCGCAAATGGAAATTCTTGCCTACAACCGAATCCTGCATTCTGTTCCGAATGATTTTAAGAAACGCCTGAAAGATGATTTTGAAATCATTGAAAACGCATCACCAAAACCGGCTAACAAAGGTGAGATATCTGTTTATATGGACGGTGAATGGTTTGGGTTGAGGCTTCCCCTTTCTGAAGACCCAAACAGCGTGGAGCAGCTGGACGCTCATCGCCTGCAGGCATTTATTCTGCAGCCCATGCTCGGTATCAATGACCCTCGGCGTGATGATAATATCTCTTTTGTCGGGGGCATACGCGGCACCGGGGAACTCGAAGACCGCGTTGACTCCGGTAAAGCTGCAGCAGCATTCAGTATGTATCCCACTTCCATAGAAGAACTGGTGGAGGTTTCGGATGAGAAAATGCTTATGCCCCCAAAATCTACCTGGTTTGAACCAAAGCTCAGATCAGGCTTATTAGTACACACATTTTAATTTATATACTTGGATATTACTATTATGAAACGCGTACACAACTTTAGTGCAGGACCCGCAACCCTACCTCTGGAAGTACTGGAAAAGGCCCAAAAAGAACTGGTGGAATACAAAGGAAAAGGCCAATCCTTAATGGAAATGAGTCATAGAAGTGCGGAATACACAGAAATTGACCAGCAGGCTAAAGCACGACTGAGCAGCCTCCTCGGCCTCGGCGATGATTTCGAGGTAATGTTCCTGCAGGGAGGAGCCAGCAGTCAGTTTATGATGGCCCCTTATAATTTCCTCAGGGAAAATGAGACGGCAGATTACATCGATACCGGCCGCTGGTCTGACAAAGCCATCACTGAAGCCAAGAAATTTGGGTATGTCCATGTACCCTACAGCAGTTCGGAAGGAAATTATGATCGCGTTCCGAAAAACGGGGAGCTGAAATTCAGCAGCAATCCTGTTTATGTACACTTTACCTCTAATAATACCGTTGCCGGAACGCAGTTTCCCACCGAACCCGAAACAAATGGAGTACCGCTGGTTTGTGATGCCTCTTCCGACTTTCTCTCCAGACCCATTGATGTGGATAAATACGGTATTATCTATGCCGGTGCTCAGAAAAATGTCGGACCTGCAGGCGTGACCATCGTTATCGTAAGGAAAGATTTGCTGGAGAAAGCCAAAACTGAAGGTGTACCAACCATACTAAGGTATAAAACCCATACCGGTAAAATTTTCAATACACCTCCTACCTTCAATGTCTATATGGTCAACCTTGTACTTGACTGGATAGAACAAAAAGGCGGCCTTTCCTATTTTGAGAGCTTTTCACAGAAAAAGGCCTCACTCCTCTATGGAGAGATTGACAAGGATGACTTTTACCGCGGAGCTGTCGAAAAAGAGTCCCGCTCGCTGATGAATGCTACATACAGACTGCCAAGTGAAGAGCTTGAACAGAAATTTCTGAGCGAAGCCGCTGAAAACGGTCTGGTAGCCCTCAAGGGACACAGAAGTGTGGGCGGTATTCGTGCCAGCATGTATAATGCCATGCCTATGGAAAGCGTAGAAGCGCTGGTAAGCTTTATGCAGGAGTTTCGCGATAAAAACGGGTAGGTTGCACCGGCGATCAAACTGTTAGAGCAGACCGAAAACAGTGAGGATATGGTCGATGGTATTCGGCACAAAGATCAACAGATAGACCATCCCCCAAATGGCGCCGGCAAGGTGGGCCTCATGGTTTATCTTACCGCGTTCCTGCTTACTTTCGTACATGCTGTAGGCCAGGTATAAAATGGCAAAGACAAAAGCCGGGATAGGTATGGGTATGAGCATCAGGTAAATATTTTCCAGCGGAAAGAGAAAAATAAAAGCAAATAGAACAGCTCCTACTGCGCCGGAAGCCCCAAGAGTGGCATAGCTCTCGTTATTTTTAAATTTAATTACTGAAGGTATGCCTGCCACAATAAGCCCGGTCAGATAAAGTCCGAGAAAATAACCCGAACCTAGGACGCGCTCCATCACACTTCCGAAAAAATAGAGGGTAAACATATTTACAAAGAGGTGTCCGATGTTGGCATGGAGAAATCCTGAAGTGATCAGCTCGTACCAGGTGTTTTGACGCACCACACGTACCGGCTTCAGATAACCGATTTCAAGAAGCGGCGGATAGACATAAAGTGCCAGTAATGAAACTATCACATTTATGACGATCAGGTAAAAGGTTACGGAAGTATTTGGATCCAGTTCGGGCATGGTATCAATTTGTTTCGGAAACGAAAATAGAGAAGTGAAAGATACAAAGCTAACTTAATATGATAGCCAATACTTGTAATTTTCAACTTCCGGCCTTGTGCACGTTCGTGAAGTATGCTTATATTACTTTTCTTTGAAATGATTGTCCGGATGTTCCGTTAATTGTGAATTCCTGCTATTATTGATAATAAAACTAGTTCATTTTATACAAGCCGAAGTAGCTCAGGGGTAGAGCAACGCTCTCGTAAAGCGTAGGTCGTCGGTTCAAATCCGATCTTCGGCTCATTTTCAATTACACTCGAAAACTGCTTAAATTTTTGGGGTTTTGGAGATACCGCTATTCAATGATGTAAGTCCAGAAGTTAAATGCTTCCTAACTTTGTAAAGCATCGAGACCCCACTTCCAACAAACAGTATCTGTAAGATTTTGCAAGGCCATGGCGGCTACCAAAGAACTCTTATTTACCTACGGAACTTTGCGCAAAGGAGAATCAAATCCCATGCAGCGTTACCTCGAAAATAACGCCGAATGGATTGCCAAGGCTACGTTTCAGGGCAAACTCTATTTTGCTGACGGACATCCTGCCGCTACCCCCACCACCGATGAGAATAGTCAGATATTAGGAGATCTGTTTGAATTTGATGAAAGTTCCGGTCTGCTTCAGGAACTGGACCGATACGAAGCATATCGACCCGCAAATCCGGAAAAAAGTCTTTATCTGCGCAAAAAAAGAAAGGTAAGTCTGAAAGAAAGCAATGAGATTTGTGACGCATGGATCTACATTTACAATCGCCCTGTCGATAATGCGACACCTATACCTTCCGGTGATTATGCACAATTTAGTAAGGGGTAAGCCTGCATTAGAGACTGTATGAAAAATCATCGATGGATTTTGTTTCCCCAGTAGAATATATTTGACAAAAATCTACCGACTTAATCATACCCAAGTGCAGCGCACCTTATATCCCATAATACTGATCGCCCTGATTTCATTGGCGCTTACCTCCTGCGGAACCACCGAAAGAGTTTCAAAACCGGTAACCTATCCTGACGCCGGAGCCGGTGAAGTCATCGAAGAAGGAGTAGCAAGTTGGTACGGACCGAACTTTCACGGAAAACTGACCGCCAATGGCGAAAGATACGATATGTACGGGCTGACAGCTGCCCATCGCACCCTTCCTTTCAATACCCTGCTGCGAGTAGAAAATAAGGATAACGGTGAATCGGTAGTTGTTCGAGTTAACGACCGAGGGCCTTTCGCAAAAAATAGAATTATCGACCTTTCCAGAAAAGCTGCTGAAACGATTGACATGATAGGAAACGGAACTGCACCCGTGAGGCTGGTTTTGCTTGAGGGAGACCTGGAAAATTCACGTACCACTGATCTTAAGACTGCAACCTATACCGTACAGCTTGGTTCATTCGAATCAGAGGCCGGTGCTTTTGAACTGTCCAGAAAGATCAAAGGGTCGCGTGTTGAACGAATTCCACTCAACAACCAAACGGTTTACCGCGTATATTACGGTGTCTATGTTGACAAAGATGAAGCCCAGAGAAATCTTCAGGATTTACGCAACGAGGGATTTAGCGGCTATGTGAAACAGATAGAGAATGATTAAATGTTCAATGTTTCCGAACATTCATTTTCCCGGTTTCTGAATTCCCAAAAATCTAAACAAAACAGGTAGTCACAAAAACCTTATCATCATATGGGAATGTTAAGGCCCCACCTTGAGGTTATAGCACCTTATTTTCATCAACCTGTTTATCGCTTTCTATGAAGAAAAAAGTAATTGTTATTGGCAGTGGTTTTGGCGGACTTGCAACAGCATCGCGACTGCTCTCTAATGGATTTGACGTGGAGCTGTTTGAAAAACGCGACAAGCTTGGTGGACGCGCCTACGTCTATGAAATTGACGGCTTTACATTTGACGGTGGTCCAACAGTTATTACCGCCCCTTTTCTTTTTGATGAAATATTTGAGGCTGCAGGCAAAAAACGAAGTGATTATGTAGAATTCGTACCCTGTGATCCCTTTTACCGAATTTTCAATGATGAGGGAAGAAAATTCGACTATAACGGCGATCATGAGTTTGTATTGAGTGAAATTGAGAAATGGAATCCGGCTGACAAGGAAGGATATACCAAATTCCTGCAGACGACCAAAGCGATTTTTGATAAAGGCTTTACGGAACTGGCCGACAAACCTTTTCTCAGCATATGGGATATGCTGAAGGTAGCTCCTGACCTTATCAAGCTTCAATCGTATAAATCGGTTTATTCGTATGCTTCCCAGTTTATCGAAAATGATTTCCTAAGAAAGTGTTTCTCTTTTCATCCCCTTTTGGTTGGCGGGAACCCCTTTCAGACCACTTCCATCTATGCAATGATTCACTACCTGGAACGTGAGTGGGGCGTGCATTATGCCATGGGAGGCACCGGTGCCATCGTTAAGGCTATGGAGAAACTCATCCTGGAGCAGGGCGGGAAGATTCATAAAAGTGCAGAAGTAGATCAAATTCTCATCGAAAACGGTACGGCAAAAGGGATTCGCCTTAAGGACGGTACAGAACATAAGACTGACAAGATAGTATCCAATGCCGATGTTGCCTTCACCTACCGGCATATGATTCCAGAGAGCAAGCGCCGGAAATACACCAACAGGAAGATTGAGCGGACCAAATACAGCATGTCGCTCTTTGTAATTTATTTCGGAACCAAGAAACGCTACCTCGACTCAGAACTGGAACATCATAACATTATTCTGGGCGAACGCTACAAAGGTTTATTGGAAGATATTTTTAACAAGAAAGAGCTGGCAGAGGACTTCTCACTGTACCTGCACATGCCTACCAAGAGGGATCCCTCGCTGGCACCGGAAGGTCACGAAGCATTTTATGTGCTGTCACCGGTACCCCACCTCGATAGCGGTACCGACTGGACGCAACAGGCCAAGCACTACCGTGATGCCATTATGAATTTTCTGGAAGACAACTATCTCCCCGGTCTTCAGGAAAATATTGTTACCGAACACCATATCGATCCGCTCCATTTTCAGAATACCCTCAATAGTTATAAGGGATCGGCATTCTCTGTAGAACCGATCCTGACCCAGTCAGCCTGGTTCCGCCCTCATAACCGATCCGAGGATGTAGAAGATCTCTATTTTGTTGGAGCAGGAACGCATCCCGGCGCCGGACTGCCCGGTGTACTCTCCTCAGCAAAAATTGCCGAAAATTTGATTTGTGAGGAGATCTGAGGTATAAGGTATAAGGTATAAGGATTAAGGGGTGATGAGTGAGGAGTGATGAGTCTTGATTAATAAGATTTGGGGAGTTCTATTTGCCGATAAATGTCCCCTTCCAATAAGGATTTTTCCAACTTCGAACTTCCAATTTCTAGCATCCAGCATCCAGCTTCTAGCTCCCAAAAATGTTAAAACTTTAATTACGGCTGTACATATTCCTGTCCCATTGTATATTGCCTGATCATACTCTGAACCTAAATTTCCCGATTTATGAAAGCCGTCAAACTTTTTCTGCTGATGCTGGTAATAGGCTTTACGGCATGCCAGCAAACTTCCAAATACAAGCAACTGGACCTTGAAGAGGTTACCATCAATGAGCTGATGGAGAATTATGAAAATGGAACATACAGCATTGCCGATGTAACGGAAGCTTATTTGCAGCGGATTGAAGAAATTGATAAAAACGGTCCTGCCTTAAATTCCATGATTTATATCAATCCCGATGCTATGGAGACGGCGCGAATGCTTGATGAGGAATTGCAGGAGGGTACCAAACGAGGACCGCTGCATGGAATTCCAATCGTGCTGAAGGATAATATTGATACTTATGACATGCCCACTACCGCGGGTGCACGTGTACTGGAGGGTTCTATACCGCCGGATGACGCATTTATTACCAAAAAATTACGCGATGCGGGCGCAATTATACTTGGCAAGGCAAACCTGAGTGAATGGGCCAATTTTCACAGTAGTTTTTCCTCCAGCGGCTGGAGCGGCCTGGGAGGTCAAACCCATAATCCCTACGATGTCACCCGAAATCCTTGCGGTTCCAGTTCCGGTCCGGGAGCGGCACCTTCTGCAAACCTGGCCGTATTCGGCATAGGTACTGAGACCAACGGGTCAATCACCTGCCCTTCCTCTGCAAATGGACTGGTCGGCATTAAACCTACCGTTGGTTTACTAAGCCGCAGCGGCATCATCCCAATATCTTTTACTCAGGATACACCCGGACCGATGGCCCGAAACGTAACCGACGCTGCCATTGCGCTGGGAACTATGGTAGGCGTGGATGAAGATGATTCCAAAACAGCAGCAAGTGAAGGTAATTACCATACCGACTATACCCAATTCTTAAATGAAGATGGGCTGGAAGGAAAACGCATTGGTTTTTGGAAGGGTCCATTGGACAATCACCACCGGGTGGATACGCTGATGTATGAAACCGTTCGTTTACTGGAAGATCGCGGAGCGACCATTGTGGAACTTGAACAAATTTCCGAAGAAAATGTAGGCGGCGATTCTTTCCAGGTACTACTTTATGAGTTCAAGGATGGGCTTAATAACTATTTTGAATCTTTAGGTGATGATGCCCCGGTTGAAACTATGGAAGAACTGGTGAAAGTAACCCTTGCTGATTCCGTGGAGATGCGCTATTTCGACCACGATCTGCTCATAACTGCCAGTGAAAAGGGTGACCTTGAATCCGAAGAGTATACTGAGGCACTGGAGCGTATGATGAATTACACACGCGAAGAAGGGATTGACAAAGTTATGGACGAAAATAACCTGGATGCCATTGTTAGTCCTACCGGCGGACCCGCGTGGAAAACAGACCTTACCAATGGTGATAACTTTTCGGTATCCTCCAGCTCACCGGCAGCCCGTGCCGGATACCCGAATATTACCGTGCCCATGGGTTACATAGACGGATTACCGATAGGTGTATCATTTTTCGGAAGAGCCTGGAGCGAACCGGAACTCATAGAGATAGCCTATGCATTTGAACAGATAACCCAGGCACGCAAAGCACCCGGGTTTAAAAATGCAGAATAAGCGGCGACTTCTGACTATTCAGCCGGAGTCTTAATCTCCTCCTGTAGCTTGTCCCAGTCAGCAAGAAAACGTTCGAGTCCGCTGTCAGTAAGCGGGTGATGCAGCAGCTGGTCAATTACTTTAAGTGGCATGGTTGCTACATCGGCGCCCATGCGTGCTGATTCAAGCACATGCATTGGATGGCGGATGCTGGCTGCCAGTACTTCGGTCTCGAATCCATAGTTATCATAGATTTGAACGACATCAGCGATCAGTTGCATACCGTCTTCTGAAATATCGTCTAAACGACCAATAAACGGTGAGATATATGTGGCACCTGCTTTTGCCGCAATCAATGCCTGGGTCGCTGAGAAGCAGAGCGTACAGTTGGTACGAATGCCTTCATCGGAAAGCGCCTTTATTGCTTTGATGCCATCCTTAATCAAAGGCACCTTTACAACGACATTATCGGCGATGGCAGCGAGATTGCGCGCCTCCGGCATAATATCGTCATAAACAGTCGATACCACTTCTGCAGAAACATCACCCTCAACCATATCACATATCTTGGCAATATGACCTTCAAAGTCTGCGACCCCAATTTTCGCACATAAACTGGGATTCGTTGTTACCCCGTCAAGAACCCCTAAATTGTTCGCTTCTTCAATTTCTTCAAGGTCGGCCGTGTCGATAAAAAATTTCATAGTTGTGGATAGGTTATTATTTTGATTGGCTATCCGTCAAGATAAAAAAATCTCCTATTATTTTTAAGAATAACGCAAGTTTCGCTTACTTTTGACGTCTAAATTCAGTGAGTAAATTTATAAATCAGCTACCGGGTGTAAAAACTTTTTAAATCAAGCCAACGATTGATCCTTTTTTCAGGTTTACTGAATCATCGAGAAGGTATTCACGTACTATCACCCCTTTTTCATTTTCACCACTAAAATCATCATTGTGAAATATTTTTCAATAAGTATTCTTTTAGGGTCTTTAATCATATTGCAGGCATGCGGGGGCAATTCAGAGTCGAATCCTTTTCAAAGAGGAGGTCAAGGGCAACAGGCTACGAGTGTTGAAACCATCACTGTTGAAAGTGCTGACATATCCCGCCAAATTCGATCTTTCGGTAACATAAAGGCGCAGGATATTGTACAAGTCACACCCCAGGTTACCAATCGAATTACACAAATTTATGCCGATCTCGGTGATACGGTGAACCAGGGAGAACGACTGGCAAAAATTTATGACGTACCGTTCGAAGATCAGTACCAACAGGCACTGGCTACCCTGGAGCAGAGCCGGGCTTCATTTCAACGTGACAGCCTTCAGTTCGAACGTCAGAAAACACTGTATGATCGTGACCTGATCAGCTCAACTGAGTTTGACAATGCCAGGGCAACCTACCAGAATAGCAAAGCCCAGCTGCAGTCTTCGCGGGCAAATCTTACACAAAGTCGTGAGAACCTGGAGAACACTGTCATTCGATCGCCGGTCTTTGGTGTAGTGTTGAACCGAAGTGTGGCCGAAGGTGATCTGGCTTCAACAGGACAGGTGGCCTACGAAATCGCCAACCTCACGGGTTATGAAACGAGAGTGTACCTGCCGCTGGAAGAGTGGCAAGCTGCTGATGTTGGTCAACCCGTTACCTTTCGGCTTTCCAACCAAAGAGAAAGTTCTGCCCGGGGAAGAGTCTCCAGAATAAGTCCGAGGCTAGATCCCACTACGGGATTGGGCGAGGTGGTAATCACACTCACCGAAAGAGGGAACTCCATTTTCCAGGGAGTGCTGGTAGAAGCCATTATCAATGTTGAAACCCGTGAACAGGCTGTTGTGATACCTCGCTCTGCCCTTGTTGAGAATGTTCAAACCCTCATTGAACCGGAATCGAACACCATTCAGCTGAACCGCACCTATTCCGTTTTTGTCGTTCAGGATGATTCCTTAGCCCTCAAACGTGATCTTCAGCTCGGTATTGAACAAGGAGACAGGGTTGAGGTCGCAAGCGGACTTCAGGCAGGTGACCAGATTGTAGTGACCGGTCAGAATAGTCTGGAAGACAGTTCCAAGGTGCGCATCGCAACGGGCAGTCCGTTTCGTGAATCACCGGAGGTCCCGATTGAGAATGCCGAGAATCTCAGCAGTGAAGGGTCCGAGCAAATGCAAAACGCATCCGCCGACACAAGCTCAACGAATACAAACGACTAGATTTTTAGCATATGAAAGCTTTAGCAAGAAAAGCAGTTGAGCGGCCGGTAACCTTTTTGATGATCAGCCTGATTGTTATAGGCTTCGGGCTGTTCGGACTCTCAAATCTTAGGCTCAATCTCTACCCGGATGTCTCTTTTCCTACCATCACCGTGTACACCACCTATGAGGGCGTGGCACCCGAAGACATGGAAACACTCATCACCCGCCCTATTGAAGAGGCAGTAGGCAGCATTAGTGGGGTTCGCAGGGTTCGTTCCCTATCAAGCCAGGGGGCTTCTGTGGTGAAGTTGAATTTCAACTGGGGAACTGATCTGTATATTGCTGAATCGGATGTACGTAAGGAGCTCGACTTTGTGCGGCGAAGAGTACCCGATGATGCGGAACAGCCCATTGTATTTTCCTACGATCCGAACCAGGAACCTATAGTGGTATTAACCCTGACTTCATCCATCAGAAGTCCGCGTGAGCTGCGTACCATTGCCAAACAGCAGCTGGAGCAGCGCCTTGAACGTATTCCGGGCATTGCCTCCAGTGAAACTTCGGGAGGCTATGAGCGACAGATCAATATTGAGCTGAGTAATGACCAGATAAGATCGTACGGGCTTAGTATTTCCACGGTAGCCAATAAGCTCAGAGAAGAGAATATACAGGTTCCTGCCGGTGAACTCATAGAAGGTAATACGGTCTACTCTCTACGAACCATCGGAGAGTTCAAGAATGTCGATCAGATCAGGAACACCATTATCGCTGTTCGTGATGGCCAGACGCTGTTACTTGAGGATGTCGCAAAGGTGGAAGATGGGGTTGCCCAGCCCATCGGCAATGTACATGTGGACGGCGAGGATGGGGTTATTCTAAACATCTATCGTCAAAGCGATGCGAATGTGGTTACCGCTGCCAATGAGGTCATAGCGAACATTCAGGATCTGCAGAAAATCGTACCGCAGGATGTTCAAATTGATGTGCTGACAAACAAGGCCAACTTTATTGAGATGTCCATCGACAACCTGCTACTGACCGGTCTGCAGGCTGTAATCCTCGTCGTGCTCATTTTGCTGGCTTTCCTTCGCAGTTCGCGTTCTGCCCTCATTATAGCCATCTCCATTCCAATTTCTATCATTGCAACCTTCAGCATCATGGATTGGGCCGAACTGAGTCTTAACATTATTTCCCTTTCCGGGCTAACGCTTGCCGTCGGACTCGTCGTGGATGATGCGGTTGTTGTGCTTGAAAATATTTTTCGATTCAAAGAAGAAGGAGAAGACGCCAAGTCATCCTCCATATTCGGTGCACAGGAGGTTGCTGTTCCGGTCGTTATATCCACCCTAACTACCCTCGTGGTGTTTATACCTATACTCTTTGTACCGGGCATTGCCGGTTTCCTTTTCAGGGATCTGGCCCTCACCATATCCTTTGCCCTTGCGGTTTCCTCCATCGTAGCGCTATCGCTCATTCCAATGATGAGTTCACAACTGCTGAGCAAGAAAGCCGCTGAAGAGGTGTCTAAATCGTATCTCAAACGTTTGCTGGACTGGAGCCGCGGAAATGTGTACAAACGCATACTGGCTTCCCCCTTGTTGCTGCTTGGTGCACTGGTTTTTCCCCTTGTATGGCTATTTAAATTTATCAGCAAAAAGACAGGCGGATTCTTTAAAAATACTGTAGGTCCGATATTCACCAATGCCCTGGATAACCTTGAGGGATGGTACCGGAAAACATTGGACCGTTTTGTCAACAGCAGCGGAACAGTTGTCATGTCAGCCTTCGTATTGTTCATAGTAACCTTACCACTTTTCTACACACTTGGGGGAGAATTCTTTCCCCGAGTCGATGAAAATGCTTTTACCCTTGACGTTCAGCGTGAGCCTGGCGTCAGCCTGTTTGAGCTCGAGCGAACCATCACTCAGGTAGAGTCTGTAATCAACGAAGAAGTACCTGAAGCGCGACTGATAGTCTCTGATTTTGGAGATAAAGAAGGAATTGAAGGGGCCGACAATCCAGGAGGATACCAAGGGACCGTTCGGGTAGAGCTTGTGCCCCAGTCGGAAAGAGCCCGTTCGCAGGCTGCCATTGTCAGCGATCTCCTGCTTGAACTTGAAAGTATTGCAGGTGCCGAGATTAAGGAAGTACGGGAAGATCCACTGAGTCCCGAAGGAGAAAACGGACTGATTGTTCAGATATACGGATTTAACCCGCAGACTAAGCAGGAAATCTCCAATGGCGTGAAGCAGCGGCTCAGGGATATAGACGGTATTGTGAATGTTTTTAGTACTGCTGATGAAGGTCGTCCCGAGCTCAGGGTGACTATGGACCGGGAACGTATTTCACGACTCGGAATGACAACCTCGCAGGTAGCCAATGCGCTGAGCAATGCCGTCAAAGGCAATTTGGCAACCACCTATGTAGATCAGGGTATTGAGTTCGAGGTACTGGTTCAGTTGAGGCCGGGTGATAAAGCGGAAACCACTGACCTTACGAATCTCCAGGTCGAGACACCTGATGGCGGTTTTGTACCGCTGGGTAACCTGGCACGTATCGAGCGATTCAGTGGGCCGACAAATATTCTGCGTATCAACCAGGAACGTGTGACTGAGGTTACGGCCGACCTTTCGGATATCGACATGGGTACGGCAACTGCGAGAACACGCGCCAGCCTCGATCAAATCGAGTGGCCCGAAGGATACCGCTACGAGATCGCAGGTTCTGCCGAAGATCAGGCAGCTTCCTTCAACTACCTGATGATTGCATTCATGATCGCAGGTATCCTCACATATATGGTGATGGCATCACAATTCGAAAGTCTTGTCGAGCCCTTTATCATCATACTCACCATACCGCTAGCTCTGACCGGGGTTTTGGTTACGCTTTGGGCTACCGGAACCTCTATCAGTGTCACCTCCATGGTCGGGCTGATACTGCTTTCCGGTATTGTGGTCAATAACGGTATTGTGATGATTGACTATATTAAAATTCTGCAGGCCAGGGATTTATCGCGACATGAAGCAATTGTAACAGGTGCCACCCGAAGACTGCGACCTATACTGATGACTGCCTTCACAACCATATTATCCATGGTACCGCTGGCTCTGGAGATAGGTTCCGGTTCGGAAACCTGGAGCCCTATGGCTCGGACCGTGATCGGCGGACTGACGATGTCTACCCTGCTGATGTTGTTTGTAGTGCCTTGCATGTACAATATCATCAACTCACTCGTTGAAAAATTGGGCTTCGATTCGGTGCATAAGATTGATCCGATCGGTAAACAAAAACTGGCCGAGGCGTAATATGATCTTAGGTAATTACACAGAGTTTCACAGAGAAGCACCAAGAGACACTGAGGAACTCTGTGCACCTCTGTGGAATAGCTCAGGGTTAATTTCCGAACCGGGCATCGTTTTTAATACAAAGCTGTTGTTATGAAAAAATTTACCGTTGCAGGAAGAGTTTTACAAAGACCTATCACCGTGATCATGATCACGCTGATCATGATCGGTTTCGGCGCTTTTTCGCTGACGAAACTGAAGGTAACGCTCTACCCTTCCTTCAACATACCTATCCTTGCTATATCCACCGGTTATGGCAATGTAGCGCCGGAAGATATTGCCCGCATTATTGTGGACCCTATTGAGGGTGCAGTATCATCCATTGAGGGAATTGACGAGCTGGAGTCGAATATCAGCAAAGGCAGCGCCTTCATCATACTACGACTAAAAAACGGGGTTAACATCCGGAATACGGAGCTCAAGGTCAGGGAGGCTATAGGCAGGATAAGAAACGAATTACCGACCGAGGCCTCAGAGCCTGTGATATTTCAGTTCGATCCCGAAAACTTCCCCATCATGCGGCTCAGCCTTGAGGCCAGTAACCAGGGTCTTGATGATCTTCGTGAACTTGGGGTGGAGTTTATCGAACCGAGAATTGAACGCTTGCCCGGAGTAGCTTCTGCCGATACCCGCGGGGGGTTGGAGCGGAAGATCTATGTCAATGTCGACCCCATGTCGCTGGCTCAGCACAAAATGGTCCCGGCAGATATCGAAAGGGCACTGCGAAATAACAATGTAGAAGTACCGGTCGGAAGTATTATTTCCGGTACAAACAGCTATAGCGTCAGGGCGGAATCGATGTTCCAGAATGTGGAGAATATCCGCCAGACCATCATCACACGATCTGAAAACGGTATCCCGATTCGAATCAAAGATGTAGCGACGGTCGAAGACGGCTTCTCAGAAATCAATACGCTTGTCGAGATCAACGGAAAGAACAGTGTGACCCTGGAGATTCAGAAAAAGTCCGACGCCAATACGCTCGATGTAACCACTGCAGTAATTTCAGAACTCGAAAATATTAACCGGGGCTTGCCGGCAGGGGCTTCGCTGGAGGTGCTGACTAATGACGGGGAGAATATTGAAAACTCCATTTCTAACCTCACCCAGTCTGCACTTGCTGCACTCATTGTCGTTATCATTATCCTGTTTATTGTTATGGGTGGATGGCGAATTTCACTGGTGGTAGCCGCAACCATACCTGTATCGGTGACCGCAAGTTTTGCCGCAATGTATGCGGCAGGATTGACTCTTAATATCCTGACGATTACTGCCCTGGCACTTGCCATCGGATTGTTGGTAGATAATGCCATTGTGGTATCAGAAAGTATTGCACGAAAGCTGGAGGAAGAAGTACCTAAATTCCAGGCAGCACTCGAAGGCACCAATGAGGTTATCGGTGCCCTCCTGGGAGCCACGCTGACAACCCTGGGTGTATTTACACCGATAATCGGTATCTCCGGAATACAGGGGCAGTTTTTTGTAGAATTTGCAATTACTATCAGTATTGCAATCGCGATCTCATTCCTTGCGTCCATCATACTGGTGCCCGTACTATCACTGCTCATCTTAAATAAATCCGAATTTCAGAAAGACAATACTACCTCTCGCATCGTCAAAAGGATGGAGCGATGGTATTCCGTGAGCCTGAACTGGGTGATGTTTCATAAATGGACAGCCGCTGTATTTGTGGTAGCTATAATAGGCGGATCCTATGTGCTTTTCCAAACACTGGAGACGGACTTTTTCCCACAGGGAGACAGCGGATCGGTAAATGTCAGTGTTGAACTACCATCGGGTACCAAGCTGGTCAGGACAGCCGAAATTCTCAGAGATTTCAGTCAACAGCTTCAGGATATGCCTGAAGTTGAGACCGTCATCAACAATATCGGGCAAAGACGCTTCTCCTCCCAGACCAATATCGGTTCCATGAGTGTCAACCTGGTGCCTCAGAGCCAGCGGGATGTCAGCACCACGCAGTTTTCTGCCCGATTGCGTAGGCAACTGCAGGCCCCCGGTGTTGAAGTTAACATTCGCGGCGGCGGTGGCGGAGGCTTCGGCTCCTTCGGGCAGGGTATACGGTTAAGCCTGGTAGGTCCTGATGTGAATGTGCTCCAGGCCATATCTAACAAAATTGAAAATGTGATGATGCAGGATCCGGATGTAATCTCTGTAGACAATGGAAGAACCTCTCCTACACCCGAACTGCAATACATTGTGGATCGTAACCGGATCAGTAAAATGGGCAGTTCTCTGAATGAGATTGCCAACTCTCTTAAGACACAAGCACAGGGAACCCGGGTAGGGTTTTTCAGGGACAAGGGACGCGAAGTGCCCATCGAGGTTAGAGTATCCAAATCAGTCATTACTAACCGCGAACAGCTATTCGATCTCGAATTGATACAGGTCAACGACCAGCGCATTCCGGTTTCTGCGCTGGGATATTTTGAAAGTGTAAAAGGACTTGAACGCATCGAACGCCGGGATAGGCAGACCGTACTTGATGTAAATATTGAAGTTGACGGAAATGCGAATGAGTATCGTGAAGAGGTCATTAATGTCATCCAGAGAGAAGTGATACTTCCCGACGGCTACCGCTATGAATTTACAGGATCGCTCAGTGACGCCGATGAAGGATCCTCAGAAGTGCTTTGGGCTCTACTTGCAGCCATTGCCTTAACCTATATGATCATGGCTTCCCTGTTCGAGAATTTCCGGGATCCTTTTGTGATTTTCTTTACCATACCTCTGGCCTTCTTCGGGGCTCTTGCCGGACTGTTTATTTTCAATACGCCGATTGGAGCTACCGCTTTTATAGGGATTTTCATGCTGGTCGGAATCATCGTGAACAATGGTATCGTACTGGTCGATTACATGCATATTTACACAAAGAACAACCAGTTTTCCGATTCTCTATTTAATAATGTTATAGAGGCCTGCAAGAGAAGGATGCGTCCTATCTTACTGACAGCCCTTACTACCATCTGTTCCATGATTCCATTGGCCATAGGACTTGGAACAGGTTCGGAAATATGGGCACCTCTGGCACGTACCGTAATCGGTGGACTTTTCTTTGGATCCGTATTAACCCTTTATGTAGTACCTGTATTTGTTATGGGCATTAGCAAGGAAAGACGGGAGGCTATTAAAAAGCATGCCGAAGAAATGAAAGGATAAACGCCTCGCCTGCCATAGTTTATTAAGTTCTTTATGCTTTTAATGATGATAGGAACTAAAGTGTGCAATAGGTAAGGCCCCACGAATAAAATTACGGTAATTTTCCGTTTTTGATGACGCTGATTACTCTAAAAGTAAAAAGGAAGTAAACGAGTTATCAGTATGATGAACCGGATGACCAATTCAATAATGAAGGTGCCGAACAAAGTAAGCATTTTAAGACTGGTAAAAGAAGAGGGAATTTTCAGTTGAACTTCCTAATGGCTATGACATTATTACGGTAATCATTGTTTCAGGACTACAATTTATAAAACCTTGCATACATCTTATTTTCAGTCAATGAAGTAATACTTTCCTATATAGAAAACATAAGTGGAGTAGTTGCCCAAAAGTAACATAAACAGGTAAATTTGTCGCAAGAACAATTGGAACATATTAAGTTTCAAAGAATCCGGCCTCGCATTCGAGTAGAGTCAACTTTATCTCCCGATCAGATATATGAAAATATTTCTGAAAATTTGGAGAAATATAATCCAAAGATTCAGGGTACGGTGCTTCCCGGTTATGCTACTATTTCTCCAGCGGAGGCGAATCAACATTACTGGTCGCCGCAGCTTACAATCAGTATTGAGCTGAAAGAAAATGGTAGTTTGATTAGAGGACTTTATGGCCCCAAGCCACATGCATGGACCATGTTTGTCTTTTTCTATTCAATCATAGGTTTTACAACCTTAATCGTTTCAATGATTGGCCTCTCCTATTGGTCGCTTGGTAAAGATGCTTCCATTCTATGGTTCGTGCCCGCACTCACATTACTTTTCTTATCATTATATCTGGTGGCCTATCTCGGACAAAAGTTCGGTCAAAAGCAAATGATCTACCTGCATCACTTTATGGAAAAATGCTTGGGTGAACGTATAGAAGCAAAATGAAGTATTGAAATGCCGGAATTTACACAGTACCCATTAGTTTCGATTCATTTCGTATAGATACAAGGCACCGAATATAATCCAAATTAAACTAGCAGATCCATAGAATTGGTATGAATCTGCCAGTTATAACCAAAGATTTAAATAACCTTCTTAGGTTTAGTTGAACTTGATTACTGATTTACCGCTGTTGCTTCGAAAAGTCCCGGCAACGGACTGGGAGTATTCGGGTTAGCATTGGCTTCCTGTTCAGAGTATAAAAAGCGCTGAGGAATTTCAGAACCTTCAACCGGAGCTAAAGGATAATCAACCCGACGAATTAAGTTGAATGCCTCCAACCTGCTAATATATGTCAGGTAAGCTTCATCCAGTACTTCCTGAAGTATAGTAGTAGATTCGTATTCACCGCCAACAAGAAAATCAGCCAGTGTGAGATCGTCATAGTTCCCACCATATGTATTCTCATTATACTGACGTACAGCATTTAGAGCATTCAGGGCCTGTTGGTCATTATCGCGGCGAGCTTCTACTTCTGCAATGATCAGCATATTTTCAGTATAGGTTGCAAGTGGGAAAGGAGAATCGGGCTGGTATGCCCCATCTACACTGTTTGGAAGAAAATCATCGTCAGGATCATAAAAGAAAGCACTACGAGCACTTTCATCCGTCTTTGTATTATTCCGGTTATTTAACAATTCAAGTGCGTATGAGTTTTCACCGGTCATCCATCCACGATCGCTTTTAAAAGCGCTCCAGAGGTTAACATTTTCACCGGAAACTGTTCCATGTGGAATAAGAAGATCTGCACTTCCATCATTAACCATTATACCGTTTTGCGCGGCCGAAAAAGCTAGATCAAGCTGGGAAGCATCCTGGTTACTTAAGTGCATATGAAACCGTGCCTTTAGCGTATAGGCAACTGCTATCCATTCTTCAGCATCTCCTTCAAGAGTGAAAGCATCAACGCCTTCAGGAAGATCGGGTGCCCCTTCTAAGCTTTGAATTGCTTCATCAAGCTTTGCGATTACGCTTTCATATACCTGGATTTGGTTATCAAATACAGGTTGCTGGTTCCCCTCTTCGGCTTGAGCAGCTTCTTCATAAGGAATATCTCCGAACAAGGCAGCTGTGGTGCCGATGGTCATCGCTTCACTGATTTTAGCTATGGCAACCAAATTTTCTTTCCCGCTCGCTGCCGCTTTCTCCTGCACGATACGTAAGTTTGCGAGTACCCGAACATAGGGATCAAACCAAATGCTCAGAAAATCCTGAGTGGTAACCCCATAACCATATATATTTTCATACTGGTTTTCAGTGCCTACGAAATGCTGTGTCCACATATTGGCAATGCGCGATCCATATCCCTCGTGATAGACAATTTGAGCCGTCTGCGCAGCTATAAATACTTTTTCAGCAGGAGCATCGGTTGGCAAGTTTGGATCTTCCCTGTATCCGTCAACAAATGCATCGTTAACGTTGCAGGTGCTAAATGTTAATAGTAAAATAATGAGAACGAATTTATTATGTAATATAGTCTTCATATCAGTCACCCAGGCGGTTTAATAATTAACTTTCAATGAAAAAATGAAGGATCGGGTATTGGGATTATTGAAATAATCCATCCCGCGTCCGTTGCTGGTACCGGTCAGGTTGGTTTCGGGATCTACACCGCTGTAATCGGTCATTAACCAGAGATTTCTTCCCGTAGCCCTGAAATCAATCGATGACAACCCTGTGAAGCTTCTAAAACCTTCAGTGTTCAATCGATATGACAGTGAGAGTTCCCTGAGGCGTACAAATCCGCCATCTTCTACAAACTGTTCAGCAGGGCCGTCGAAATGATTACCAAGTCCGGTACGATACCACTCTTCATCGAGTGCTACCGTGGGTGCGGGTCCTCCTCCATCCCAGTCTTTGAGGTTACCTCTGAACACGTAGCCATCCACGCCGTCCTGAATGGCAGGAGTTCCAAAGTCTGATACCGGATCACCGTCGTAATTGAGGATACCGTCAGCTTGATCTGCCGGTACAAATGTTTCGTTACCTACATCCCTATGGGTTCCATAGCTGTATAGCACCCCGCGTGTACCATTCCATACATCGCCACCCTTACGGATATCAAACAGAATATTCAGGCTTACGTCTTTATAGCGAATGGTATTGCCGAAACCGGCCGACCAGTCGGGATTTGGATCACCGATGCGCCCATTTTGAGGCGCTTCTTGCGGGAATCCTATATCATCCAGTGCCAGGCTACCGTTTTCATTGCGTTCCCAGACTCCTCCCCACAAAACACCAAAAGGTTCATCTTCGGCTGCACGGGAATCAACTGATATACCATTGAGCTCGATACTCTCCACATCAGCCAGATCGGTAACAAGGCTATTGTTTTTCGACCAGTTAGCATAGGTATTCCAAGTCAGGTTACCTTGCTGCAGCCATAAAACATCTGCCTCAATCTCATAACCATCATTTTCCAAGCTTACGACATTACCCACAAATTCCCCGAATCCAGAAGAAGGGGCTATATCAACGTCCAGAATAACATTCTTACTGTTGCTATAGTAGCGGCTAAAGCTCAGTTTCAAGCGGTCGTCAAATGCTCTGAAATCGCCACCGAATTCAAATTCCTGGATTTTTTCGGGTATCAGGTTCGGATTACCAAACTCTTGAGATCGGGCAAAACCGTTTCCATATTGGCGAGATTCTATGTCTGAGCCAAAACCGGCATCCCCATAACCGGCATTAAAAAAGGTGGTAGCTGTTTCATATGCCCCGGGTTGAATGCCGGCTTCTCCATAGGATACGCGAAGCTTACCGAATGTTAAAAAAGGCATTGCATCCTGAACTGCCTCCAGATCGGTAAACTGCCATGCCAGGTTTCCGCTGGGATAGAAAAAGGTATTGTCCGCTTCCTCCCCAAATGTTGAAGCACTTTCAAATCGGCCGGTAAGCTCCAGGAAAAGCTGATCATATGCATTGAGATTTAATTTGCCGTAATAGGCCGCTGAACGCACCGTGAAATTATTTTGGCTAGACTGTATCACTTTGAAATTTTCTATATCACGAGGCACGCCTCGAAAAATCATACCCTCGGCATCATTGAAATACGAGACTCCCTCCTCATGGGTAAGATTCCAGCCCAATAGTGCAGAACCGCTTAAATTTTGATTCAACTGGTGAGATGCCCTGACTATAAGATCAGAGTTGATATCGGTGCGGCTGCGTATGTCTTCATCAAGTGTCCCTGCCGGTTCTGTAGCGTTATCCTGCGCACGGAACTCATATCGCTGATCTTCATAAAAATCGATCCCCAGTCTATGGGTAACACTCAACCAGGAATTGGGAGTAACCTCCAACTCTGTGTTACCGTAAACCCGGTTTACCTTTGAATTATTTTCATTAAACCGTACCGTCCAGTAAGGGTTATCAAATCCCGGATCAGTTACATAACCGTCGCTGGCACTAACCAATGAAGAGGTGTACTGGTCTTGGCCGATAGGATTACGAAATGAACGATGCAAATCATTAAAAGTATTGCCATTCTCATCAGTATAGTCTATCAGGAAAGGTCGATTATTAAAATCAGGTGGAGTTCGTAACATCCCCAGCATGAGTCCTGTGGTATTGCTTCCCTGCTGGATGCGGTCTGAATTGGTGCGCACGTACGATACATTTACTCCGGCGCGAAACCAGTCACTATAATTGCGATCGGCATTAACACGGAAAGAAGTCCTTTTGTAATTACTATTTTTCTCAATTACCCCATCCTGATTCAAGTTTGATATGCTTAAATAAAACCTGGAACGATCGTCACCGCCGCTAATAGAAACAGAGTTGTCAATTGCAACGCCGGT
This sequence comes from Halalkalibaculum roseum, assembly GCF_011059145.1. Taxonomy (NCBI): domain Bacteria; kingdom Pseudomonadati; phylum Balneolota; class Balneolia; order Balneolales; family Balneolaceae; genus Halalkalibaculum; species Halalkalibaculum roseum. The sequence continues at coordinate 796,792 of NZ_JAALLT010000003.1, forward strand.
ACCGAATAGTTCATTGGAATGATCAAATGTTTCGAGAGAACGCATGCCGCCATGATTATCCAGCTGGGTTCCATCGGCTGCATAGTGCCCTCCGTCGGGAATGACATATCTTACAGTTCCGTCAGGAAAGGTAGCAAAGCCTTCATAAAGATCATCCCCCGGTCCCAAATCATTATCATCAAAATATTGACCGAAATCTGTTACATATATATTTTCGCCTCCCGGCCGTTCGGAAATCTTATCGCCCCAGCTTCGTGTATCCTCCCATCTGAACTCTCCATTACGGCCTTGCCCATAATTACGCTGCAGTGGGACTGAGCGATTAACTTGATCAATTGTCAGAGATGATCCTACGGTAACATTTACAGACTCGTCGGTGCGGCTGCCTTTTTTTGTAGTTATAACTACCACGCCGTTGGCAGCCCGTGTTCCCCAAAGTGCTGCTGATGCCGGCCCTTTTAAAATTTCTAAAGAGGCAATATCATCGGGATTTAAATCATTAAGACGGGACTGTTGTATCACCCCGCCGGTACTATTGCCCTGTGTTGCGTTAGAGATAGGTACTCCGTCGACAACAATTAACGGCTGATTACCACCGATGGTTCGTGCACCTCGGATTTGAATACGCGCACCGGCACCGGGATCACCGGAGGACCGGGTGATTTGCACACCGGCAGCTTTAGCGCTTAGGCCGGTCAGCACACTCTGTTCACCCGACCGAGTCAATTGTTCTCCCCGTACTTGTGTGGTGGTTACTCCCTGTTCATCTCTATTCTCACCGAATCCCAAAGCATTGACGTATACTGCTTCCAAATTAAGAAGGTCAGGTTCTAAAGATACGTTAATGACCGTCTCTTCATTATCTTGAACCTGAACTGTCTCTGTATATTTCTTATAACCAACAAAACTTACACTCAAAGTATATGTACCTGCTTCAACCGAAGAAATAGTATATCGTCCTTCTGTATCAGTCGAAGCGCCCCTTTGTATCTCCTGCAAAACCACTGTTGTTCCAGGCAATGGTTCACCTGTTGAGGCATCAGTAACCTGTCCGGTCAATGTACCTACAAAAACTGACCGTTCTGAAAGAATGCTGCCTGTTAATTCATTAGGTTTTAAAGCAACAGAAAGATCTGCATTCTTGTCACCAATCTCGGTCTTCGTAACCTCCGTTGAATTTTTATTGTACTCGTTATGATTGGTAACCGTCTGACTAAAAACGGACCCAAAAACTATAAAACATAGAAAAACGGTAAGTGTACTTTTAAGTTGAATCTTCTTAATCATAATGGCCTCACGATTTTGAGTGTCCTTGTATTTATCATTAACTGGCTGCTGTTATTGTTTTATGGTCATAAAATGACGCGTGTATTCTTAATACTTTGGTGATATTATTCCCCTTTCCAGCTTACAGGAAAAGCCTCGGGCACAAAATCCCAGAGCCAAGGCAGTACGGTAAAACAGATTGCTGTTAGAATTAGAATTGAAATTAGATTCATCCAAACACCTGTTTTAACCATATCCGGAATTCGTAAATAACCAGAACCGAATACAACCGCATTGGGCGGAGTAGCTACCGGCAGCATGAATGCGAATGAAGCTGCTACTGTAGCACCCACCATCAACATGTAGGGATGCACATCAATGACGAGTGCAAGGGGTGCCAGGATCGGCAATATCATAGCTGTGGTAGCTAGATTAGAAGTAAGTTCAGTCAATAGATTTACAGATGTAATTAGCACAAGCAGTAATACCAGCAATGATACTCCATCCAGTAGGTTCATCTGTCCCCCCAGCCATGCAGCCAGTCCACTTGTTTGAAAACCTTGTGCCAGTGCAAGCCCTCCTCCAAATAGCAATAATATTCCCCACGGAAGTTTTACTGCCTCATCCCAGGTTATAAGCGCCCTGCTTTTTCCATTAGATGCCGGAATCAGAAATAGAGTGAAAGCTGCGGTCACAGCAATCATGGTATCATCCAGCTCGGGGATAAAGATATTCAGTACATGCGAACGGGATATCCAGGCTAATGCTGTACATATAAATACTCCGAGAACCAGCTTCTCTTCTTTAGAAATTTTTCCAAGCTTCTGGAGTTGTTTATTTATCTCTTCGCGCCCACCCGGAAATGATTCTTGCTTGAAATCAAAAGCAAAGTCGGTAAGATACTTCCAGCAAATAAAAAGCATCACGATTGAGATGGGAAGACCAAACATAATCCAACTCGAAAAGGTAATTTCAATTCCATATATCTCTTGAACTACAGATGCCAGAACCAAATTAGGCGGGGTACCTATAAGAGTTGCAAGCCCGCCAATAGATGCACTATAAGCAATAGCCAGCATCAGGGCCTTACCAAAGATTTTATTTTCATCCGCTACCGTATCGGGATTATTGCGAAGTTGTTTCACAATAGCCATACCTATTGGCAACATCATCACCGAAGTGGCGGTATTTGAAATCCACATTGATAAAAATGCGGTTGCAGTCATGAAACCAAGAATAATACTCTTGATATTGGTGCCGATAAACTTGATGATGTTCAGAGCAATTCGTCGATGCAGGTTCCACCGTTCAATAGCCAGTGCCAAAATAAACCCACCGATGTATAGAAATATGTAACGATGACCAAATGCAGCTGTGGTATCCTCGATATTCAATCCACCGGTTAGCGGAAATAACAGGATAGGAAGCAGAGAAGTAACGGCTATGGGCATTGCTTCTGAGATCCACCAAACTGCCACCCAGATGGTTGACGCCAATATGGCATTGGCCTCTTTGGATAAACCTTCAGGGTGAAAGAAAAGCAAGATCACTACAAAAAAAGTGGGACCTAGTACTAGTCCAATTGTTTTTGAATTAATATTAAAATAAGAATCGTCAATCATGGCAATTCATATAATTGTTTATTTCACTTACCGTGAATAAAAAGATTTACAACTTCTTCGGCTACCTGCTGTAAAAAAGCCGCATTTTCTTCTGAAAGAATATTCAGATACAACTTTTCCCCTGAGTAATCCTTCGATAGTAGTCTAGCAGGCAGGTTCTTTATTGATGATCCGGTAAACACTTTGTAGAAGACACATGCCGTCAGATAAGATCCGAGAGGAGAAGGATGGCTACCGTCTTCAGCATATAAATTGATGTCAGGCCGCAGTTCCCTGGCACGCTCCCATGCAAGACCGACCGGTACAACGGTTGCGCGGGTGTCCTCTGCTAATTTTTTATAGGCTTCAGTAACTGCTTCCTGCATATATGGATTCCATTCCCGAGCCCATGTCATGTATAGATACGTACGGCCATCGTTTTCGCTAATCAAATCCGCAAATTTTTTACCATAGTACATCAAGCTATCCGGGGCATCCAGGCTTCTCCTGCTATGATTCTGAAGTACCACCGCATCGAAGTCGCCATCTTTAATCAACTCTTTAGAACGGATACCTTTTTCACCTCTCCAATGCTGCCCCCAATTAGTACCTCCACTTGTACTTTGAGCTGCGTTGAGTTCAACATTTTGGCTTTTTGCAAGTGCTGAAACTTGTTGGGGTAAATTCCAAAAGTAGATGTAACTATTACCTACAAAAAGCACCTTTTCAGGAATTTGGGGCTGATGCTGTGCATTTGCATTGTAGGAAATAAACAAGAGGATCAGCAAAGATTGCATAATTTTCACAGCTACCCCATCAATGCGGTGCAGACGAAACTTTTTATTTAAAATCATATCCAACCTCTTATTCTATCCTAATTCAAACTGGACGAATTCAATAGATCTGTTATTTAATTCCTGAACTCGACTTAACCGGAAGTCACATAGCGGGGGTAGAAGCACAGTAACTGTTTCAAAAAAACTTAGAAGGTATGCTTTCATACTAAAACCGTAGTTTAGTTCAAATTCCGGTTATGTAGCTTGCAATGTGGGTTTTCAATAAATTTTCACTAATGGCAACTATTTGAAAATTTATCCTGATAATTATTGCAAGTATTTTCTTCCCACGAACTAAACGATTTTTTCCTTTTAAGCAATTATTTTAATAATGTTTAGGGTTCTTTATCTTCCTTTATCAATTTTTAAGGATTTTCAACGATTTAAACTTATTCATAAAAATCCTCTGGATTCAATGAAAGAGCATCTTTACAAGAATTTTATCGAAAAGCTGGAGCAGGTATACGGATCCTTCAATGAGAGGAGAAAAAGCTTTGAAAAGGCCAGTAATTCAAAAATTGCACGGGAATTATGTTATAGTGACTCACAATTCTCAAGGTTGATTAATGAATCTGCCAGTGAAGGAGAGTATAAAAGAGCGACTCGGAATGTAAAGAGGGTTCTTAATGAAATTAGACTGCAAGAAAAAGTTAAAGAAAGGAACAAAGATAAAGCGAATGGCAATTTATTCTTTGGGGGATTGACTGCCAAATCTATGTCTGTTGTTTTAATTTTAATTGCTGTCATATTAATAGTCTTTACTTCTGCTCGTTTGATTGGAGATACGTCATCAATTACCGAACAGATAGATAGGGACCATATGCTACAATGGATTTTTGAAAATTCCTCGGTTTCTCCCTACTTAAATCTTGATGAGCTGCCGAATGATTGTTCCTATACCTGCTACAAATACCAGGGTCAATGGAGTTTAAAAGATCCTTATAAGATTCCGGTATTTAGGGAAAGAAATGGATTTCACTATCTGGCTACAGATGTCAACCTGTATACCAGATGTAAGACGGAAGGGAGCGAAGATGGAAATATGCTGGAAGGCTATGAATATCAAAAACACGAAATATGGTACGACAAAAGAGAATTACAAATCGATTCTTTTCTGGTAAGTACTGACAAAACACAGATCAATGAATCGTATAGAAACCTTGAATTCCAAGAAGACACTAATTATGTAATGATAGCTCATGTCCACACGTTCTTTCGAAATGAATTTGAAATTAATGCTGAATCCGTTTCAAGAACCGGAAAGGTAGTTGGTCGCGATGTTGAGCTTGTACAAGATGAACAACTCTTGAAGTCTCTGCATACAACTTCACGTGTCAATGATATTAAGAATGAAATGAATAGAATTGTTACGAATCGCTTGGAAGATTTCTCACGCCCAATCTCTTGTAGAAATGCAGCCTTGGCCAATCAGGATTTTCATAGTGTAAAAGAAGAGGACACAATGAGTTTTAATTGTCAACTAACGACAGCTAATGCTCCCATAAAGTACACAAAGACTTACATTCTTGACGATCAATATATTGAAACGACCTGTCGACCTGAGATTTAACCCTATCTATTCTTACTAAATCTTCATTTTCAAAGTAGCGTTCGAAATTGCATATTGGAGTATAGAATAAACGACCTTATATTTTTGTTATAAGAATAGTAAAAGCATTGAGTTATTCGAATTAACTGATACAAAGATTAAAAAGCAGGTAGTATTATGAGTAAATCTAGAGACTTTACATTGGGACTGTTATCCGGAGCCCTGGTAGGCTCGGTTATCGCGTTACTGTATGCTCCCGACAAGGGCAGCAATACCAGGGATGTCCTTTCATACCGTTTAAGCAATTACCTGGATGAACTGACAAATCTCATCGATAAGCTTTCAGACGAAAAGGAAGCCATTTCGGATGCCAAGAAGAAAGGCGACCTGGTAGTTGAAGATGCACGACAGAGAGCAGAAGACCTGATAAGGGAAGCTGAGGATCTGCTGGGATCTATCGAGGAGACTAAGGAAAAAGCAAAGACTGAAACAGAATCTAAGTCAGAATCCGAGTCTAAGTCCAATTCCTGATTGCTGACTAATTATATTTTTAAAAGACCTCTTAGCGGAGGTCTTTTTTATTTGTATAAATAGCTGCCTTTGCATGGAATCTTTCTTCATAAACAGTTTATACGGTTTAAGTTTAGCAACGGAATAGATCGGTTTCCTGTTGGTACCCTTGTCTATCTGAATACAAAATAAATCAGCTCTTTAATTAACCTGATCTGCTAATTTTCGATAATTTTTATGGATATTAACCGGTTGCCAAAGACGGAGTTACACCTTCACCTTGATTCTTCCCTGAGTTATGAAGCCGTCAAAAAACTGGATCCCTCAATTAGCAGGCAGGATTTCCTTGATACTTTCGTAGCCCCACCCAAGTGCAATGATCTGAATGATTATCTCAAGAGAGTGGAAAAGCAGGTTGATCTGCTGCAAACCCTGCATAGTCTAAAGTTAGCTGCCGAGGGTCTTCTGGAGATGCTTGAAGAGGATAATGTGATTTATGCCGAAATTCGCTTTGCTCCGTTACTTCATATACGCAACGGCCTTAAACCGCATGATATCGTGGAAACAGTTCTGGACACCTTCAAGAATGCTGAAACCGATATTGAAATTAATCTTATTTTATGTAATCTTAGATACTTTTCTGAAAAACAAAGTTTGCAAACAGCAACTTTGGTAAAGGATTTCAGTGACCGCTCAGTAGTAGGACTAGACCTGGCCGGTGATGAAAAAGGGTTTCCCCTTGATAATCATATTGCAGCCTATCGGTTTGCGGATAAACATGACCTTCATAAGACAGCCCACGCGGGCGAAGCTTGCGGACCGGAAAGCGTAAGGGAAACGCTGGAAAAACTACATCCTACACGAATCGGACATGGTGTAAGAAGTTACGAAGATCCCAACCTGCTGGAATTACTCAAAGAGAAAAGAATTCACCTTGAAGTCTGTCCAACCAGTAATATCCAGACAAATGTGTATGATACCTATGCTGATCATACCATAGACAAACTCTTTAGTGAAGGCCTCTCCCTGAGTGTCAATACAGACGGAAGGACGACATCAAATGTCAGTTTAACGCAGGAATATAAAAAGCTTCATGAGACTTTCGGGTGGGGAGAGGAGCAGTTTTTACAGTGCAATCTAAATGCCATTGATGCTGCATTTATTACGGGTGAGAAGAAAACCGACATGATCCAGAAAATACAACATGGATATATGGGACACGGATGACACAGATTTAACGGACTATCACTGAGCCTAACATTTTAAAGATATAAAAAAGGCCTCCGCATGGAGGCCTTTTTATTGTAGTAAATTTTAAGAGATAGCTTTAGGAAACTTTTAAAGTTTCCTAAAGCTTTGTGTCTCATCTTAGGATTCGTCTCCTTCCACATCAGCGGCTTGCTGAACTTCTCCGTCGCCATCGCTATCACTATCTCCGGCGCTGAGTTGTTCGAATACCTTAGCCACTTCTTCCTCCTCTTCGTCAAGCTCTGACTTCTTGCCGACGATGAGATCTTCGTATTTTCGGAGTCCGGTACCTGCAGGCACTTTGTGTCCCACAACCACATTCTCCTTGAGACCGAGTAAGAAGTCTTTCTTAGCTTCAATAGAAGCTTGTGTAAGCACCTTGGTGGTCTCTTGGAAGGAAGCAGCTGACAACCAACTCTCGGTAGAGAGTGCAGCCCTGGTAATACCCAGCAGTATCGGCTTCGAAATAGCCGGCTCTGCTTCGCGGGTTTCCAGTTCAACCTTACCTTCTTTGATCAATTCGTTATTAATCTCACGAACTTCACGACGGTCAAGGATGGTTCCCTGCTTGAGATCGCTTCCGCCTACATCTGTGACAACAAACTTACCGATGAGTTCATCGTTCTTGTTGTTGACTTCAAAGCGGTCGACTTTATCTCCTTCAAGGAACATGGTATCGCCCGGATCGGTAATTTCAACCTTCTGCATCATGGTGCGTACAATAACCTCAATGTGCTTGTCATTGATACGAACACCCTGAAGACGGTATACCTCCTGAATCTCATTCACGAGATAGGACTGTACCGCATATGGTCCGAGAATATTCAGGATCTCTTCTGCCGGAATGGTTCCGTCAGAAAGCTGCTGACCTGCTTTCACATAATCATTTTCCTGAACGAGTATGTGCTTGGAGAGGGAAATGAGATAGGTCTTCTCACTCTTACCGTCCTTACTTTCAACGATAACTTCCTGCTTACCTCGCTTACGGCCGCCCATGCGTACAATACCATCAATCTCAGATACAGCTGCCGGATCGCTTGGTGAACGAGCTTCAAACAGCTCGGTTACACGCGGCAGACCCGCCGTAATATCCTTCGATTTACCGGTAGAACGCGGAATCTTAGCCAGAACTTGTCCGGCTTTAACTTCCTCGCCGTCATCCACAACGATGTGGGTGTCAACAGGCAACGTATTTTCACGGACGCGATCGTCATCGCCTTTCACCATCAAGGTAGGTACGAGCGACCGGTCTTTGGAATCGATAATTACTTTTTCACGGTGTCCTGTTTGAGAGTCAGTCTCTTCGGAATACGTGATATCTTCCATGATATCCTTGTATTCAACAACACCGTCAATTTCTGAGAAGATGTTAGCATTGTACGGATCCCAGCTACACAACGGTACGCCTTTAGGCACTTCATCGCCCTCTTCTACGAGAAGCTCGGCACCATAAGGTACATTGTAAGTGGTCAGTACTTTACCTTCTTCATCAACAATCTTGATTTCACCGGCACGGCTGAGAACTACGTTGTGAATCTCTTCACCGTCATCATATTCGATCACGCGAACGTTTTCGAACTGAACCTTACCTTCGAACTTGGTCTTGTGCATGGATTCTGACTCCATACGAGAAGCCGTACCACCCACGTGGAAGGTTCGAAGTGTAAGCTGTGTACCCGGCTCACCGATTGACTGTGCGGCAATAACACCTACTGCCTCACCTACCTGAACCATGGTTCCTCTTGCGAGGTCACGACCGTAGCATTTAGAACATACACCACGTTCGGTTTCACAGGTAAGCACTGATCGAATTTCAACCTCTTCAATAGAGGTTTCTGCAATCTTCTGTGCTACCTTCTCATCGATGAGCTGGTTGGCTTCACAGATCTGTTCGTCGGTAATCGGATCGTAAATATCGTGAAGCGAAACGCGTCCCAGAATACGATCTTCCAGGCTCTCAATAACATCTTCGTTATCTTTCAGCGCCTTCATCTTAAGTCCACGCAGTGTACCACAGTCAATCTCGTTAATGATGATATCCTGAGAGACATCCACGAGTCGACGAGTCAGATAACCGGCATCGGCTGTTTTTAGCGCCGTATCGGCGAGACCCTTACGGGCACCGTGCGTTGAGATAAAGTATTCCAGAACCGTCAGTCCCTCTTTGAAAGAGGAAAGAATCGGATTCTCAATTACCTCGTTACCCTGTTGCATGGAGCTCTTCTGAGGCTTGGCCATCAATCCACGCATACCACCGAGCTGACGAATCTGCTCTTTGGAACCACGTGCACCGGAATCGGCCATCATGAATACCGGGTTGAAACCGGATCGGTCATTGGCCAGCTCGTTGAACAGTGTTTCAGAAACACGGTTAGTGGTGCTGGTCCATTTGTCAATTACCTGGTTGTAACGTTCGTTATCGGTAATGAAACCCATCTCATAACGATCAGTAATCTCAGAAACTTCATCCTGAGCTTTCTCAATGAGTTGTTGCTTCTCATCCGGAATCACAATGTCTTCCAGACTGAAAGAAAGTCCGCCCACGGTAGCTTTTTCGAAACCGAGTGCCTTCATTTCATCAAGAAATTCAGCTGTTCGGGCTGTTCCTACAGCAGCATGAATGTCTGCAATAACCGTTCTCAGCTCTTTCTTACCGAGTGTACGGTTCTTGAACTCAATACCTTCAGGCAGAATCTCATTGAAGATTACGCGTCCGGTAGTAGTTTTAATAATTTCATGCTCGATTTCTCCTTCTTCATTCTCAATGGGGAGACGAACATTAATCTTGGCATGCATGTCGATGCGATCCTGGTCATAAGCAATCAGAACCTCATCTGTACTTGCAAAGGTTTTACCTTCACCACGCTGGTCATTGGCCATCTTGGTGAGATAGTAGATACCCAGAACCATATCCTGCGATGGAACCGCTACCGGTCCGCCACTTGCAGGACTCAACAGGTTGTGAGAACCCAGCATCAGTACGGATGCCTCAAGAATGGCATCGTGGCTCAACGGTACGTGAACCGCCATCTGGTCACCGTCAAAGTCAGCATTAAAGGCTGTACATGAGAGCGGGTGCAGACGAATGGCCTTCTCCTCAATCAGTACCGGCTGATAAGCCTGAATACCGAGTCGGTGAAGTGTCGGTGCACGGTTAAGCATTACGGGATGTCCGTCAATAACGTTTTCGAGGACTTCCCAAACTACCTGATCTCTGCGATCAACTACTTTCTTGGCGCTCTTAACAGTTTTGACATATCCACGCTCGATCAGTCTCCGGATGATAAACGGCTTGTATAACTCAACCGCCATCTCTTTAGGAAGACCGCATTCATGCATCTTCAGTTCAGGTCCTACCACAATTACGGATCGACCGGAATAGTCAACACGCTTACCCAGCAGGTTCTGACGGAATCGACCGCTCTTACCTTTCAGCATATCACTGAGAGATTTCAGCGGACGGTTATTGTTTCGAACCGCGTTTGACTTGCGAGAGTTATCATACAGAGAATCAACCGCCTCCTGCAACATGCGCTTCTCGTTTCTGAGAATCACATCAGGAGCTTTGATATCAATCAGTCTTTTTAGACGATTGTTGCGAATGATTACCCGTCTGTACAGGTCGTTGAGGTCGGAGGTCGCAAAACGTCCTCCTTCCAAAGGAACCAGCGGTCGCAATTCCGGAGGAATAACAGGAATCACACGCTGTACCATCCATTCCGGACGGTTTTCAGTGTGCTGGTTGGCAGCGCGAAAGGATTCGATAACCTGCAGACGCTTCAATTTCTTCTTTTTACGCATCTGTGAGGTTTCATTCCTCACTTCATAGCGTAGTCGATAAGCCAGATCATCCAGATCTTGTCCGGCAAGAAGGTCTTCAATCGCTTCAGCACCTTCTTTGGCAATGAATTTATCATCATCGTCATCGTCCAGCTCCCAATGATCTTCGGGTAGCTGATCCTGAATATCGAAATATTCTTCTTCTGAGATGAGATCACCGCGCTTATAACCTAAGTCACGGGTCATGCCCGGATTGATTACCACATAGGTTTCGTAGTAAACAATCTTGCTCAGATTCTTGGATGAATAGCCCAACAGATAGGCTAGTTTGTTTGGCAGTGATTTGAAGTACCAGATATGTACCACGGGTACTGTCAGTGAAATATGACCCATGCGTTCACGTCGAACGGCTTTTCTGGTTACTTCCACACCACAGCGGTCACAGATAATTCCTTTATAACGAATTCTCTTGTATTTGCCGCAGTGGCATTCGTAATCTTTCACCGGACCAAAGATCTTTTCACAGAAAAGACCGTCCATTTCCGGTTTAAAAGTACGATAGTTTATTGTTTCGGGAGTGAGGACTTCGCCATGCGAACGGGACAAAATTGTCTCCGGTGATGCAAGTGAAACACCAATGCTGTCGAAGTCTTTCGAAACTGTTAATGTATTAGTAGTCGGCAAGGTTATACCTCCGGATTGACTTTATGTAACAGTGTAAATTCTATTTTGTTTAGTCGATGTGAATTTCGAGTCCAAGACCCATAAGCTCACGCAGCAGTACCTTGAATGACTCAGGTACATCGCCTTCGGGTAAGTTTTCACCCTTGACGATAGCTTCATAAACGCGCGAGCGTCCTTTCACATCATCACTTTTAACAGTAAGCATCTCTTTGAGTATGCTGGATGCACCATATGCGTAGAGTGCCCAGACCTCCATTTCCCCAAGACGCTGACCACCGAACTGTGCTTTACCGCCCAATGGCTGCTGTGTAATGAGGGAATAAGGACCAATGGAACGGGCATGCATCTTATCCTCAATCAAGTGATTTAACTTGAGCATGTAGATGTAACCTACTGTCGTTTTCTGATCCATCGGTTCACCGGTTCGACCATCATAAAGGGTCACGCGACCGTCTTTTGGCAAGCCGGCTTCTTCAAGTTTTCCTTCAACCTGTTCCTGGGTTGCACCGTCGAATATCGGGGAAGCAAATTTAACGCCCAGTTTCTTGGCCGCCCATCCGAGGATGGTTTCGTAAATTTGTCCCAGGTTCATTCGGGAAGGTACGCCCAATGGGTTCAGGCAGATGTCAACAGGTGTTCCGTCTTCCATGTAAGGCATGTCCTCAATAGGTACTACCTTGGCGACCACACCTTTGTTACCGTGGCGTCCGGCCATCTTGTCACCTACACGAAGCTTGCGCTTCTTGGCAACATAAACTTTGGCCTTCTGGATAATGCCCGGTGGCAGATCGTCGCCAACCTGAATCTGGTATTTTCTCCTTTTGGCTTCGGTATCGATTTCTCTTCGAAGATCACGATAGTTTCCAAAGAGCTTGCGAACGTGCTCTACCAGCTGATCGTCGGTTGCCCAGTCAATATTTTCATTAATGTTGACGGGATCCAGCTCTTCAAAATCTGACTTACGATACTTCTCGCCTTTAGGAATCAATTCATTTCCGCTGAAGTCATAAACTCCCGGAGATGTCTTATCTCTAAGTAGTGAGTAAAGCTTGTCAACCATCTGGCTGTTCAGCTCGTCTACTTTTGCAGCGTGGCGTTCGTTCTCCTGTTCCACCTGCTTTTTCTCTTCCTTACGGGAAATCTGTTCATCTCGCTTGCGGCTGAACAACTTGGTGTCGATGACCGTACCTGAAACTCCTGGCGGAGTCTTCAGAGATGCATCTTTCACGTCACCTGCTTTATCACCGAAGATAGCGCGGAGCAGTTTCTCTTCCGGAGTAGGGTCCGTTTCTCCCTTCGGAGTAATTTTACCTACCAGGATGTCGCTCGGATTGACTTTGGCTCCGACACGGATAATACCCTGTTCGTCGAGATCGGCAGTAGCCTCTTCACTGACGTTAGGTATTTCACGGGTCAGTTCTTCTTCACCGCGCTTGGTGTCACGAACCTGTTGTTCAAATTCTGTAATGTGGATGGATGTATAGACATCATCCTGTACAATACGCTCACTGACTACAATGGCATCCTCAAAGTTGTATCCTCTCCAGGGCATAAAGCCGACCAGAAGGTTACGTCCGAGTGCAAGTTCACCGCCGTCGGTTGAACATCCGTCAGCCAGGGTTTGTCCTTCTACAACCTTGTCGCCGACGTTTACAATCGGCTTCTGATTGATGGTAGTATCCTGGTTGGTTCGCTCAAACTTGGTCAGTTCGTATTTCTTGATGCCTTCATCAAAATAAGTGAGTTGCTCCTCTTCGGTACGCTCATACTTGACGCGTATCTCGGTGGAGCTTACATATACTACCTCACCGTCTCCTTCTGCCGTAATAATGGCACGGGAGTCTTTTGCAGCCCGGTGCTCAAGACCGGTACCTACAACCGGGGCTTCCGGTCGAAGCAATGGTACAGCCTGGCGCTGCATGTTCGAGCCCATCAGGGCACGGTTGGCATCGTTGTGTTCGATAAATGGAATCAGTGCCGCAGCCAGAGAAGTAATCTGGTTGGTAGACACGTCCATGTATTCAATTTGGTCAGGTTTTGCAAGACCAACGTTTCCATCTCTGAAACGAGAGAAAATGTTTTCGTTCTTGAAAGCACCTTTTTTGTCTAAAGGAGCGTTTGCCTGTGCAATAACCGTTTCGTCTTCCTGCTCGGCAGAAAGGTACTCAATGTCTTTGGAGACTTTGCCTTCTTCTACTTTACGATAAGGTGTTTCGATAAAGCCGAAGTCATTTACCTTGGCATGAATACACAAGGATGAAATCAGACCGATATTCGGACCTTCCGGCGTTTCAATTGGGCAGAGGCGTCCGTAGTGTGTGTAGTGAACGTCACGAACCTCAAAACCGGCACGCTCACGTGTAAGACCTCCCGGTCCAAGAGCCGACATACGACGCTTGTGCGTCAATTCAGCCAGCGGGTTGGTTTGGTCCATGAACTGAGACAGCTGGTTGGTACCGAAGAAGGTGTTGATGACACTTGATATGGTACGTGCATTCACCAAATCCTGCGGTGTCAGCTGCTCGGCGTCACGCGAGTTCATGCGTTCTTTAATAGTACGAGACATTCTGGCCAGTCCTATAGAGAACTGCTGCCCCAATTGCTCGCCAATAGTACGAATACGTCGATTACTCAAGTGATCAATATCATCAACCTGCGACTTCATGTTTTTGAGGCGGATAACCTCTTTCACAATAGCCACAATATCTTCCTTCACCAGGTAGCGGATATCCATATCCACGTCCTGCTTCAAGCGCTTGTTGAGACGATATCTTCCTACTTCACCGAGATCATACTTCTTGTCACTGAAGAACAGTCGCTCAAGAACCTGGCGTGCAGTCTCAGGATCCGGCATCTCACCGGTTCGAATCTGCTTGTAAATCTCGCCGAGAGCGGTCTCGGTGCTGTGTGTATTATCTTTGCGCAGCGTGTTCATCATCACGGACCGCTCAGACTCTTCTGCTTCCATGGTCTGAACGTGTACCTTATCCAGGTCTGCTTCCTTGATCAGGCCATAGTCATCTTCGGTAAGTTCGTGATCACGTTCCAGCAGTACCTCACGACTCATCGCTTCGGTAACTTCGCCTGTTTCATCGTCGACCACTTCTTCCATCTTTTCCACGACAATATTCGTGGCAAGACGCTTGCCGACCAGGTTTTTATTGAAATCTTTTTTGTTTCCGAATTTTACTTCTTCAGAAAGTTCAAAGAGGTTGAAAATCTCCTCATCGGTTGAGTAACCCAAAGCACGGAGCAAAGTAGATGCCGGAACTTTCTTCTTCCGGTCTATATATGCCCACAGTACGTCACGAATATCTGTGGAGAATTCAATCCATGATCCTTTGAACGGAATGACCCGGGCATTGTAAAGCTGTGTACCATTCGGGTGTACATTCTGACCGAAGAATACACCGGGTGAACGGTGTAATTGACTTACGATAACTCTCTCGGCACCATTGATAATAAAGGTACCTCGTTCGGTCATCCATGGCAGGTCTCCCAGAAATACTTCCTGCTCAATGGTTTCTGAAGCTTCATCGTCGTCATCTACAGCAGACAGACGCATCTTTGCTTTCAGTGGCACCGCGTAGGAAAGTCCACGCTCCTGGCACTCCTTCATGCTGTACTTGGGGGTGTCTACACTGTAGTGCAGAAATTCCAGTATGTGAGTTTCCCGGGAATCCTGAATTGGAAAATTCTCATTAAATATTTTTTGAAGACCTTGTACCTTACGATCTTCGGGGGCAATGTCGAGCTGGGTAAATTCCCCAAAAGATTTAAGTTGAATATCCAGAAAGTCGGGATAATCCAGAACGTGTTCGGTACTGGCAAATGTAAGACGGTCGGTAAAGGGGATTTTCTCCATATTGCTTTCTTTACTCAAAAGGAACCTCTCCTTTAAAAATTAGTAGTGTGGTGATGAGCCAAAAATATCGGCAAGGTTATGCACCAAAATGATGAGATTGCTTGGCATACAAATAGACGCCAATAGCCAATACCGTATATAACGATATTGGCTAGTGACAAATTGTGTATGAATTAAGTGCTTAATTACTTAAGCTCAACTTCTGCACCAGCTTCTTCAAGCTTGGATTTTAGATCTTCTGCTTCAGCTTTAGCGATACCTTCTTTGATGGGGTTAGGTGCTCCATCTACCAGTTCCTTAGCTTCTTTCAAGCCAAGTCCGGTAATACCGCGTACCTCTTTAATGACAGCAATTTTCTTCTGCCCGGCAGATTTCAGAATGACATCAAATTCAGTCTGCTCTTCGCCGCCGCCTTCGCCGCCACCGGCAGCACCGCCGGCAACAACAGCAGTAGCTGCTGCAGGTTTGATATCGTATTCTTCTTCCAGAACTTTTGCAAGTTCATTTGCTTCTTTTACAGTTAAGTTGACTAATTGTTCAGCTATGTCTTTAACGTCAGCCATGTTTATTTCTCCGATTGATCTTTATGTATTGAAAATTTCGTATTAGTGATTGTTATTTTTCGCCTTGTTCAGCGATGGTTTCAAGTGCGCCGGCAATAGATTTACCGGGAGCTTGCAGTGCACTTACTACGTTGGAAACAGGTGCGAGCAGGAGACCTACAATATCCCCGATAACTTCTGTCTTGCTCTTCATTGCAGCCAGTGTTTCAAGCTGATCTTCGCCGTAATAATCTCCGTCGATGATTGCAGCCTTGAATTTTGGCTTTTTGTTTTCCTCGTAAAACTTCTTCAGCACTTTAGCCGGTGCCGCAAGCTCTTCTTCAACAAAAGCGAAGCCGTTCTGTTCGACCAGGTGGGGATATAAATCTTCGTATCCGCCGACCTCATCCATCGCACGTTTGATCAAGGTATTTTTGTAGACCTTGAATGTAATATCGCCTTTGAAAAATTCGCCACGCAAATTGTTGATTTCTCCAACAGACATCCCGGAGTAGTTGGCGATATAAACCGCACCCGCCTTACTCAGGTTTTCTGTGGCATCTTCAACAACTGCTTTCTTCTTCTCTAATGTTGCCATTATTAAATTTCCTCTTTTAAAATTCCTAAACGGAAATTACAGATGAACGACTCAATTCAATGCTTGGTCCCATTGTGGAACTCATATACGCGCTCTTGATATACAATCCTTTAGCGGATGCAGGTCGTAAGCGCATTACGGTTCGCAGGAATTCCAGAGCATTTTCACGAAGTTCGCTGGCATCAAAACTGGTCTTTCCGATAGATGCATGTAGAATTCCGTATTTGTCAACACGAAAATCGATCTTACCGGCTTTCACTTCTTTGATAGCATCAGCGACGTCGTTTGTAACTGTTCCACTTTTCGGATTGGGCATCAATCCACGGGGACCTAAAACGCGTCCCAGCTTACCGATTTTACCCATGACATCCGGAGTGGCGACAATCACATCGATGTCGGTCCATCCTTCTTCAATTTTGTTGATGTATTCATCAAGACCCACGTGATCTGCGCCAGCTTCTTTCGCTTCTTCCTGCTTGGCTTCGTTCACCAAAGCAAGAACGCGAACCTCTTTTCCCGTACCGTGAGGTAGGGTTACTGAGCCGCGCACCATCTGATCTGCATGTTTCGGGTCTACACCCAAACGTAAATCCATATCAACTGATGCATCGAACTTTACAGTAGAGGTTTTCTTGACGAGATCGCAAGCTTCTTCCAGAGTATATTCCAAATCCGGATCTAAAAGCTTTGCAGCCTCTTGATATTTCTTACCTCGTTTTGCCATAATTCTAACGATTCCTCTATTTATCTCTTAAAACTCTAAGACCCATACTTCGTGCGGTACCGGCTATCATTTCTGCAGCCCGTTCCACCTCAAAAGCATTGAGATCTTCCATTTTCTGTTCTGCTATTTCTTTACACTGCGTCCAGGTTACCTTGCCAACCTTGTTTCTGTTAGGCTCGCCGGAACCGGACTTAATTTTTGCAGCTTGTTTTAGCAGTACAGCAGCTGGCGGAGTTTTTGTCTTGAATGTAAAGGACTTATCCTGATACACAGTGATTTCGACCGGTATAATAGTACCAGCCTTCTCTTGTGTAGCAGCATTAAAAGCCTTACAAAACTCCATGATGTTAATTCCAGCCTGTCCTAATGCAGGACCTACCGGTGGAGCAGGGTTTGCCTGTCCGCCACGGATCTGGAGCTTAAGAACATTTTCTACTTTTTTTGCCATTTTAGTTACTGCTTGTACTTGTGTTTTGATTCATCGCGTAATAGCTCACTTTGCATCATCCGCCAGCTGGCGGATTGTTTGGGTCAAGTTGCAGGTTCTACCTGGTTCACATCAACTTCAACCGGGGTCTTTCGACCAAAAATACTTACCAATACTCGTAATTTTAGCTTGTCTTCATTCACTTCCTGGATGGTGCCGTCGAAGTCTTTGAACGGTCCGTCAATTACTTTTACGATATCTCCTTCATCATATGGGATATCTACGACGCCGCCCTTCTCCATCATTTCCTGGCTGTCCTGAACACGTCCCAGGATGCGGTCCACTTCTCGCTTGCGCAACGGATTTGGTCTCAAATCATTCTTACCGCTTTTCAAAAATCCAATGGTAGAAGGTGCGCCTTGCACCAGGTTATTCACTTCTTCATCGTAAATTGTTTTCATCAGTATATAGCCGGGGAAAAAGTTCTTTTCCCGTGTCCGTTTTTTGCCGGACCGAATTTCAACAACAGTCTCGGTAGGTATCAGAATTTCCACAATCTTATCCTGAAGTCCCTGCATTTCAATTTCTCGTTCAAGATATTCCTTGACCTTCTTTTCATGACTTGAAAAGCAGCGAACTACGTACCATTGATGTTGATTATCTTTACTCATCTATATGCTATATACGGCTTCTAAGATAGTGCTGTAGACTTGATCAATTCCAAAAATGAAAGCTGAAAGAATGATAGTGAATACCACTACAACTAAAGTATAATCGATCAGCTCTTGCTGGGATGGCCAGGAGACTTTTCTCATCTCCTTACGCACATCCAATAAAAATTCTTTTATTTTATCCATGAGAACATTTTATCATTTCCAATCTTGCACGGGTGGAAGGACTTGAACCCACAACCTGCGGTTTTGGAGACCGCTGCTCTGCCAATTGAGCTACACCCGTATGTCTTAATGGTGTAGCGTTTTCATTAAGAGCAGAAAGTAAATTATTTTACTTCGCATTGCTCTGCTCCCGAGTACTCGGGAAGCTACACCCGTAAACATGCCAAGAGAACAGACCTACTTTAGATCTATTCTCTCAACAAATAAAACGCTATTAAGCAGCTTTACTAAACCTCAGAGGTTTAGTAAAGCTATCTTGAGTTTCTATTCAATAATTTTACTTACCACACCGGCGCCT